>JAKSOX010000149.1 GCA_024405335.1 Kiritimatiellia bacterium | reverse complement strand
GGCGGTTCTGAGCCGAAGCGTACGGTTGGTCCGTCGTTCGCCGCAGACGAGGGGGGCAGAGCGGGGAGGGCAGAGCGGATATCGGTGCGTGGGGACCAAATTGGGCGGTACTGGCGCACCGCGTCCGTGCCTCCTTCGCCTGGTCGCGAAATGACGCCATTACACCATGCTTTTGACGGCACTTACAACTGGAAATGACGGCATTCACACCTGTAAATGACGGCATTCCACCACAAGAATGACGGCATTCCACCACAAGAATGACGGCAAATCCACCTGCAAATGGCGGCATTTCAAGCTGCCGCCGCCTGCGTTCTCAACTGCAATTGCCCCGAAACGATTTGGAGAAATGTCAATGCTGGGCGTTTTTGTAGTTTGCCTCGTGCAGCAGCTCGAAGGAACGCGTCATCACCGTGAGCAGACGCTCCAGCGCCGCCAGCCGCACGGCTTCGGAGTCCGCGTCCGTGCAGCGCGAGACGACGCTTGATGCGACGTCGAGCTCCGCCAGGTATTCGCGCGCGCGGTCGCGCACCGAACGGTCGCGTGCGGTGCCGGCGACGTTCCGCATCGCCTCCTTCGCCTCGTCGAACCGCCGCCGGATTTCGGCGGCGTCGCCCTCGGGTCCGGGTTCGAACGCCGCCCGCGCCGAGTTGAACGCCTTGAGCGAACCCGAGCGGTTGTGCGCCAGGAAAAGGCCGAGCTTGCCCTGTTCGCCGCCGCGCAGGAAATCCGCCGTGCGCTCGAGCAGCGTGTCGATCGACGGGTTCGGATAAATGCTCCGCTCCACCATCGACTGGTTGAATCCGCTCTTCATGTGCACGCCCACGCCCACCGGACCCGCCTGGAAACGGACGCCCAGCGTCGAATTCATCTTGGAGTCGTCCGTGACCGCGAACGACGCCAGCCGTCCGCTCCTGAACTTGAACTCGATCGTCTTGCTGAAGCCGAAGTCCATTCCCACTTCAAGCCCCTGCAGCGGAACCTGCCCCGTGAGCGCCTTCATGAGCGGAGCGCCGAGGAACTCGTGGAATTTGCCGCCTTCGCCGGTGAGCGCCTTGCCGAGCGTGAGCTTGCCGTATTCCGTGACGAACGTCTCGATTGTCGCGCCCGCGACGGTGGTGACGACGGACTCGGGCAGCACCACGGCCCAGACCTCCTTCATCACGGACTCCACCTTCGCCTCCGACTTGTCCGCGAGCGTGTCGACGTACTTCCGCGCGATCGTCTCCACGAGCGCGCGCACGGGCATGTTGACGTCCAGCTTGATTCCCAGCGTGACGGTCTTTCCGTTGCGGTAGGGCCGGTCGGCGTCGTCGTGGTCGGGGGTTTCCACGGTCCGATAGCCCTCCACGCTCCCCGAAAGGCCAAGCTGCGAAGTCACGGTGGATTCGGTGTTTCCAAGCGCGGCCTTGCCCAGATCGCGCCCCATCGCCTTCCCGAAGCCGTCCCCCTCGTGCGCCTGCAAAGACGACACGTTGTCCGTGACCTGGCCCTTGACGTAGTCGGATCCCACGTTGTAGTCCACCTTGAACGCGACCTTGTGCGTGGTCTTGCCGTTGTCGGTTTCAGAGGTCGTCTCCATCATCTCCCTGGCGAACACGTCGTCCGGGATCGCCAGAGCCGGATTCGAGATGCGCTCCGCGAAGTTCGTGCGCGCGGCGGCGAGGAGATCGCGCCCCTCGGTCGATTCGCCGCCCAGCGACTCCTCCGCCTGCGCGAGTCCCGCCATCAGCCGCTCGACGAGCACGTACTGGACGGAAAGCGCCTGGAGCTTCTGGCAGCAGGTCGTCCAGCGGGCGTCGGCGGGCGCGTAGCTGGACGCCTCGTCTTCGAGCGCCGTGAGCTTTTCGTCCATGGCGCGGAAGAGCTTCATCGCGTTCCCTTCGTTGTCGAGGTCGAGCGTCATGTCGGGGAAGCGGCGCGCGCTTTCGCGGTAGCGCGTCTCCAGCAGTTCGTCGGATTCCTGCCGGAAGGTGTCGATGCGCATGCGCATCTCTTCGCCGTGGACGCGAAGCTGCTTTTCGCCGGAGTAGGAGAACTTGCCTCCGAGGTCGAACACGGACGCGCTGTTCTCCATGCCGGTGGTCTTGTCGACCCCGGTGAAGAGATTCACGTTCATTCCGCCGCCCACGTCGAAACCGCCCTTGAACACGTCGTAGGTCTTCATGCTCGTCTTGACGCCGCGCCCCGGCGGTTCGCCGAGGATCGTGTCGAGCGAGCCCAGCACTCCGCTTTTCCGGAGCAGGGCGCGGTAGGCCGCGTTGTTCTCCACGCTCTTGTGGATGCGCAGCCCCACCCAGGAGACGAAGTTGCGCACGCCGCGGATGAGCGCGCGTCCGGCGGCGGCGATCTTGCCGAGGCAGAGGAAGGAGCTGCCCATCCCCACGCGCGTGAGCGAACTCTCGCCGCGGCAGTCGCGGATGAAATCGTCCAGCGACCGGTAGGTCACGGTGCGGCCGCGGCCGCCGCCGATCTCCCCGCCGGCCTCAGCGTGTCCGCCGACCTTGGCGCCCTTGGTGTTCTCGCCCCACTCCCCCACGCCGAAGCCGGCCTCCGCCCGGGCCTCGGCCGCGCCGCCGTTGTAGTACGTCACCGTCACTTCGCCGCCGCCGGGCGCGACGGTGATCGTCGCCTTCTGCTCGTACTTCGCGCCGGCGCGCGCGTCGAGCATTCCGTTCTCGCCGAGCTTCACCCCGGCGCGCACGTCCGCCCCCGCCTCGAAAACCACCGTCTTCGTGCCGCCCTTCTCGACCATCGGGTCGAACATCGCGTGCGTTTCCCTGGCGAACTTCTCGCGCTTCGACTCCGCGCCGCTGAAGAAGTAGCGGATGTGGTTGTTCGTGGCGTGCGTAAGCTCCGTCGCCCGCGCCGAAGTGTCGGCCACGCTCTCCACCTGCGGCATTTCTTCCGCCGGGATTCCGCCGCGGACCCCGAGATGCCGCATCAACGCGTTCACCTCGTCCTCCGCGTCCACAAGCGACTGGTACTTCGCCGCGTCCACCCGGTTTGCGGACGTCGACCCCAGATCGTCCATCCGGCGGCGGAACGACTCCATTTTGCGCATTCCGACGTGCGTGGCCCGGTCGAGGTCGTAGCGGAAAGCGCGCAGGGCCTCGCGCGCGTCCTTGATCTTGTCCTTGATCGTCCCCGTCTTGCCGTCTCCGACGTCGTAGGTGAGATCGAGGATCTTGGACGCCGCCTTGCGCTGCGCGATGAGGTTGTCGACCTTCTCGGCCAGTTCGGCCAAACGGTCGAACGCGCGCGCCTGCGCGTCCGGCGGCAGATTCCGGGCGGCGTCGAGCGCCGCCGCCTTCACGCGCGCGAAGTTCGCGCGCACGGTCACCTCGTCCACGAACGTCTCGCGCGCCTTCTGCGCCGTCTTCACGGCGAGGCGGTACACGTCGCCCGGCTTGTTGAGATCCACCACCTCGCCCTGAAGGAAGTCGGAGAGGTTTTCGCTGTTCACCTTGCCCTCGCGGAAGAGCTTCATGAGGCCGAGCGTGGCGTTGGCGAGCGCGAGACGTCCCTCCTTGGTGAGCGGCTTTCCCTGATGCGCGCGGGCGGCGAACTCATTGGACATCACCATGTGCGCAAGCGCGACCTTGACCTGCTTGAGTTCGTCGTCCGTCAGCTCGCCCTTCGGCCGCGCGTCCGCCGGCTGGTAGAGCCGGTTCATTCGCGCAAGTTTCTTCACGAAGCCAGGAGGGTCGTCGATCCCCAGCTTGTCCAGCGTGAACGTCGCCGAACCCTTCAGGGCGTCAACGGGATTGTTCGCGTCGGTGAACCCCGGCGCGAGCAGCTTCGCCCGCATGCAGACGTTCTTGATCGTGGCGTCGTCGCCGTTGGCGAGCGACGTGAGGGCGGCGTCGCCGCCGATCACGCTGCCCTGTTCGGTCGAGTCGACGTCCCCGACTTCGCCGCCCACCACCTCGAAGTCGCCGACTTCGGTGCCCACCGGCGCGGTTCCGGACGCGCCTTCGGCCCCGTAGAACTTTCCCAGCTGGACGAAGTCGGACGTGATCCAGAAACGGCTGCCCAGCGACGAATCTGCAATCGGCGGCATCAGCGCACCTCCTTTCCGTCGGCAACGGACTCCACTTCGCGGATGAGCGGTTTCTCGTCCTCCAGCGGCTCGTCGTCCACGTACGGATAGTTGAATTCGAGTTCGTCCCAGGCGAAGGCCGCGGCGTCGTGGAACCGCTCGATCCAGGCCGCGAGGACGTTCGCGTCGTCCAACGACTCGATGGCGCGGCGATCCGCCGCCAGCACCGTCCGCGCCTCGGGATCGAGCATGAAAGTCAAACCCTTTGACTCCTGCCAGGCGTCGTGCATCTCCAGAAGACGCCGCGCGCGCCGAGGCGCGTTCGCGTCGTTCTCCATCCTCCCCAGCACGCCCATCAGAATCAGATGCCCCGACTTCGGCAGCAGCATCACGTTCATCACCCAGCCCTCGAACAGGAACGAACAGCCGTCGTTCTCGTCCAGCTTGAGCGTGCGGCCCGTGAGTTCGCCCAATTCGGCCAAAAGCCCGTTCGCCAGTTCGCGGTAGTCCATCACTTGGCCTCCTTTCCGCCAGAGATCCGGAACGTCTCCATCCGCTCGCGCCAGAGGCGCACGGTTTCGGCGAAACTCTCCACGTAGCCGGCCAGCGCGTCGGCGTCCGCAAAGAACCGCGCCTCGCGCCGATCGGTGAGATAAACCCGCCCGTCGCGCACGGAGAGCGTTCCGCCGCCGGTCGCCTGCCACATGAAACAGCCCTCCAGAAGCGTCGGCGCGAGCGCGTTCTCGTCCAACCCCTCCAACGGGGCGACCTCGGCGCGGCAGTACACGGTCTGCGGCGATGACGCGGGCACCACGAACGTCATCTCCACGCCTCCGGCCGAGAGTTTGGCCGCCCCGTCGGGCGACAAATGCAGTTCGCCGCCGTCGGCGTCCAGCGCCTTCAGCGCATCTGTGAACTCGTTTTCTACCATGTTTTCGCTCCTGCTGGGGCGTGGAATCAAAAAGCCAAAACGCCGCCCGCCCCCGAATCGGCGTCGGCGCACAATATAGCAAAACGACTTTCCTCGCGCAAGCGGACAGTGACGCGAGCGGGGAGTTGTACAATCTCGTGAGTCAAATTGGAAAGGCAAGTTGTCGAGGTGGAGGATT
>JAKSOX010000148.1 GCA_024405335.1 Kiritimatiellia bacterium | reverse complement strand
AATTCCTGTTCCGACAACTTCTTCTTGTCCATGGCGCCCTTTCTTGCTGAAAAAAACAGGCGGGGATTTTACCATTTCCCGCCCGCTCTGACAAGT
This sequence comes from Kiritimatiellia bacterium, assembly GCA_024405335.1. Classification (GTDB taxonomy): domain Bacteria; phylum Verrucomicrobiota; class Kiritimatiellia; order RFP12; family UBA1067; genus UBA1731. Next base: position 5,083 of record JAKSOX010000148.1, on the reverse strand, counting down.
CCGTTTCAGTTGGCGCGCCAACTTTCAAAGGGCGTCACCGCGAGGAACGCGAAAGGCGCGCCACGGCGGCGCCAAGACCCGGCACGCATCCCGACTTCCGCACCGACACGCTCGCGCGCTTCACGCGCGCGTCTTCCAGACAGAGCCGGCAAACGAGGTCGGCCGCGCGCTCGACAAGCCGGCACTTCGCCGCCCGGAGCCCGTCGCGGATTTTCGCCGCCAGCGCCGCGTAGTCGACCGTGTCGGCCAAATCGTCGGACGCCGCCGCGCGCGCCAAATCGATCTCCAGCGCCACGTTCAGCGTCAACCGCTGTTCGCGGACGCGCTCTTCCGGCAAATCGCCGATCACGCAGTCGACGGCGAGATCTTCGAGTTCGAGCACGTCCGCCATCAATCCATCACCTTCACGGTCGTTTCGTCCGCGTCGTCCGCCGCGCGGGCGATTTTCGTCTTGGGCCGCTCCCCGAAAAGAACGGTGCCCAGACGCACCCAGGTGGCGCCTTCTTCGACCGCCACCTCGAAATCGCCGCTCATGCCCATCGAAAGCCGCGGGAACCCGGCGTTGAAGCGCGTTTCCATTTCGTCGCGCAGTTCGCGCAGGCGCCGGAAGAACGGGCGCGTTTCCTCCACCTTGTCCGCGGGGACGAACGGCGCCATCGTCATGAAGCCCTCGACCGTGACCGACGGACAATGCGCGAACGCGTGTTCGAGCACGGCCGGGACCTCTTCCGGTTTCATGCCGCTCTTGCTGCGCTCGCCGGAAACGTTCACCTCCAGCAGCACGTGCGGGCGTTTGCCGATTTCCGACGCGATCGTTTCGATGCGGTCCAGCAACGCGGCGGAATCGACGGAATGGAAGAAGTCGAAGATCTCCAGCGCGGGACGCACCTTGTTTTTCTGCAAATGGCCGATCAGGTGCCAATCGGGTCCGGACACGCTCGCGGCTTTTTTCCACGCGGCCTCCTGCACCTTGTTTTCGCCCACGATCCGGAGCCCGTGTTCCCACGCTTCGCGCACCATGTCTTCCGGATGCGTTTTCGTGACGGCCACGATTTCCACCTCGTCCCGCGAACGGCCCGCGCGCGCGCAGGCGGCGGCGATCCGCGCTTCGACTTCCGCGAGCAGCTCCCCGAAATCCCTCATGCCCGCCTCCTCACTGCGCCAAGGCGCCCGTCAATTCGCGGACGGACGCGAATCCGTTCCGCTCGCAATACGCGGCGATGCCGTCGCACACGGACGCGGCGGCGTTCGGGTCCGTGAACGTGGCGGTGCCCACGGCCACGGCGGAAGCGCCGGCGAGCATGAGTTCGATCGCGTCGTTCGCGTCGTACACGCCGCCCATCGCGAGAATCGGCAGCTTGCTGAAACGGTGCGCGTCGTACACGCACTTCACCGCCACGGGATGCACGCAGCGCCCCGAAAGACCGCCCGTCGCGTTGCCCAAAACGGGCTTGCGCGTGTCGACGTCGATCACCATCGCGGGAATCGTGTTGATGAGCGAAAGCGCGTCCGCGCCGGCTTCTTCGCACGCGGCCACGTAGGGCCGCAGGTCCGGCACGTTCGGCGCGAGTTTCACGAAAAGCGGCAGCTTCGTCGCGGCGCGAACGGCTTTCACGACCTCGAAAAGGATTTTCGGATCCTGCCCGAAGGTGTGGCCGCCGGCTTTCACGTTCGGGCAGCTCACGTTCATTTCGATCGCGGCGACCAGCGGATGGACCGATTTGTCCGACCCCGCGCCGGGCGTGGACAGGACGGCCGCAGTTTCGGCGTATTCGTCGATGGATCCGCCCCAGACGTTGACGATGAGCGGCGGCGGATTCGCGACCGCGTCCGCGTAGTGCGGCACGTGGTATTGCGCGAACGCCGCCGCGCCGGGCCCCTGGAGCCCGATGGCGTTCACGAGGCCGCCGAACACTTCGCAATGGCGGGGCATCGGATTGCCCGGCCACTCTTCCATGCGCACGCCTTTCACGGTGACGGCCCCGAGTTTGGAATAGTCGGTCGCCGCGGCGTATTCCGTGCCGTAGCCGAACGTGCCGCTCGCCGTGGCGACGGGCGTGCGCATCGCGAGCCCGCCGACGTTGACGGAAAGGTCTACCATGCGATGTCCTCCGCCTTGAAAACCGGACCGTTCACGCAGCAGCGCGCGTTGAAGACCTTGCCGTTCGGCCCTTTGATTTTCTGGATGCAGGCGAAGCACGCGCCCACGCCGCAGACCATGTGCCGGTCCATGGAAATCCAGCCCTTCATGCCGGTGCCCGTCGCGCGCATCGCCACGGCGCGCAGCAGTCCGTCCGGCCCGCAGGTGAACAACTCGAACTTCCGGCCCTGTTCGCGAAGCGCGATCAGTTCGTCGTCGAGCGGATCCACGACGAATCCCTTCACGCCCGCGGAACCGTCGTTCGTGGCGACGCGCACTTCGACGCCCAGCGCGCGGAACTTGTCCAGCGCCAGCAAGTCGCCGGCCGTCCTGCCGCCCACGAAGAGAATCGGCTTGGGCGCGTCCGGCTTGGCGTTCGCGAGCAGGGTCTTCGCCAGAAAATGGAGCGGCGCGACGCCGTAGCCGCCGCCCACCAGAAGCGGCACGCCGCCGCACGTGGACGGGAAGCCGTAGCCCAGCGGCCCCAGGACTTCGACCGCGCAGCCGACGGGCGCGGCCCGGAGCGCCTCGGTGCCGCGGCCCACGACCTTGTAAAGAAGCGTCAGCTTGCCGTCGCCGCCGTCGAACACGGAAAACGGACGGCGCAGGGCCGTCTTTTCCAAACCCGGCACGCGCACGTGCACGAACTGCCCGGCGGCGACGGTCGCGGCGATCTTCGGAGCCTCGAGCACCATGAACCGATAACCGGGAGCGGCGTCGAAATGTTCGAGCACCCGGCACGTTTCGTTCGTGCCGGCCATCAGATGGTCTCCACCTTGAGCGTCAGGTTTTTCTGCTCCACGACGCGCACCTCCACGCCCTCGGAGATCGGCCGGTCGGCGGAAGCCGCCCACTCGGAATCGCCCAGGACGATGCGGCCGGGCACCTCCGCGCGGATGGGCGCGACCACCTTGCCGATGCGGCCCACGTAGGGGCTTTCGATCGCCTTGGATTCGGCCGTGTCGCCCATGAACACGCTCTTCACGTACCGGCGCAGCGTCACGAGGTACACCACCGAAAGGATGGAGAACAGCCCGAGCTGCCAGTTGAGGGACGGATGGAGCGATTCCGGCAGCAGCAGCACCAGCGCGCCCACCGACGCCGCGGCGAGGCCGAAGAAGAACACCACGAAACCGGGCGTCAAAATTTCCGCCAGCATCAGAAGCGCGCCGACGTACAGCCAAATCCATCCTGCCGACAGAAAATCCATTTCAACCTCCTTGCCTCAACGTAAAGGGCGCGTTCAGGCGCCGACCTTGACCCACTCCGTGGCGAGGGGCTTGCCGAGCTTGCCGAAGCATTCGCCGGGACGGACCACGAAGCGGACTTCCTGGTCCTGCGGGAGTTCGGAAAACGCGAATCCGACGCGCCCCTTGCGGCCGACGCGGGAAAGCGGCATGTAGAAATCGTCCGCGAGGACGCGCTTGGAAAGCACGACCTTCCCGTCCTTCGTTTCGGCGTCGACCTTGTAGTTGAGCACGCGCGTCGTGGCGGTGCAAAGCGCGGCCGGGAACTCTACGTCGAAATACGGGATCTTCGTCTCCGTCTTCTTGCCGTCCTTCGTTTCCGTCTTCTTCGCTTCCGCCTTCTTCACCGCGGCCTTGGCGTCCGCCGCGAATTCCGGCGCCACCGCCTTGGCGGCGCGGCCTTCGAACGCGAACGGCTTGGATTCGGCCGCGGGCAGCGGCATGATCCAGTCGGACCCGAGGTTCTCGTCGTAGTTGAAATTGCGCCGAACGACTTCCGCGTGGTCGTCGTAGACGCGCCAGAGCATGCCTTCGCGCGCCTCGGAAGCGTCCTGTCCGTCCGCCAGCATCACGGGCTTGAACACGCGCGTGCCGCTGTTTTCGTAGCCGGTGGTGCCCGCGAATTCGTCGTAGGGCTGGCCGTTGTAGCGCAGAGAACTCGTGCCCACGGAGGTGAACGCGCCCTGCCAGAAGCCGCGCTCGTCGAGCAGCGTGTAGTGCGAATGTCCGGAGAACGCGATCGCGTTCGCGAACGGCGTGAGCGCGCGGGTGGTGTTGCCGGCGTCGTGGCCCCACGCCCACGGACCGTAGCACGTGTCCTTCGGATGCGGATGCTGGGCGTAGAAGAACGGCAGCTTCGGGTCGAGCGACTTGCCGTTCGCCTTCATCCAGGCCTCGAGGTCCGGTCCGCCGCCCCACCTGGAGCCGTTCGCGGGATCCCAGTGGCCGCCGATGAAATCGTAGCCCTTCACCGTCTTGCGGTAGATCGGCGAGTATTCTTCGTGGAAGACCTCTTCCCACGCCTTTTTCAGGCCGATGTTCCGCAGGAACTCGCGCCTGAGTTCGCCGGAGGGCTGGCCGTAGATCATGTAGCCGTAGTTGAACCCTTCGTAGTCGTGGTTGCCGTAGACGAACACCTTCTCCACGTGGCGGCCGTCCGGAGCGGTGTCGTTCGGGAACACCGCCTCCCACGCGTCGCCCACCGCCTGCAGTTGCGAGATGAGACCAGCGTCCGCCATGTCGCCGGCGATCACCACGGCGTCCGCGCCCTGGTCGCGGAACCAGCGGAACGCGTGCTTGAGCACGCGCGTGTTGCCCTGGTGGTTGCGGTCGACGTCTTCGGCGAGGACGTGGATGTCGCTCAACACGCCGAAGACGAGGTTCGGCTTGCCGCCCGAGGCGAGTCCCGAAAACATCCGGCAGCCCGTGAGCGCCGTGAAGCTCGCCGCGCCGCCGATGAAAAACCTTCTTGAAACGTCCATGTTCGTTCTCCTTTTTAAGCGATCGTCGCCAGCGTCTGGCCTTTGACCACGGTCTCGCCGTGCTTGACGAGGAACGTGATTTTGCCGCCCGCGGGCGCCTTGATCGGGTTGAAAAGCTTCATCGCCTCCACGATGCACACCGCTTCGCCCGGCTTGACGGCGGCGCCGTCCGCGGCGAGCTCCGGCTTGCCCGGACCCGCGCTGCGGTAGAACGT
>JAKSOX010000147.1 GCA_024405335.1 Kiritimatiellia bacterium | reverse complement strand
GCCGCCATCGATCGCCAACTTTTCGACTTTCTTCGTCGCCATTTCGGTTTCTCCTCTTTTGGGTTGAATAGTCCCGCCATTATACCGCAAACGGCGGAAAAAAACAATCGAAAACGTCCGATCAGTCGACGCCGAAGCGTTCGGCCATTTCGCGACCGACCGCCTCGAACCGCCAGCCCGACGCCAACGGATTGGAATCGTCGCCCACGTCGTCCACGAACGCCGTCACCGTCGCGCGGTTGGCGATCGCGCCCGGCGCGACGTGCAATGCGTCGGCCCTTTCCGCGAGCCAGGCCACGGCCTCGTCCGCCGCCGCCTTGACCTCGGCGATGTAGTGCGGTTTCGGGTTTTCGGGCCACTCGCTTTCGGGCGTTTGCGCCGCCCGTTCGACGGCCGCCGCGTACAGTGCGCGGATCGTCTCCGCCTGGCCGCCGCGCAGACGGTGGCGCAACCGCCCCACGCGCGCGGCTTCGGCCATTTCGGCGAGGGATTCGTCGTCGCCGAGCCAGTTGCGCGGCAGATTCCACTTCATCGCCGTCTCCTCGCGCAACGCCGCCACCGCGCGCAGAATCGCCCACCCGCGGCCGTCCAACCGCGCGCGGCCCGTCTTCACGCGCTTCCACGCGAGGCCGGGTTCGGCATCCTCGTACGGTTCCGCGCCGTCGTACCGGCGCATGTCCTCTTCCAGCCACGCGCGCGTGCCGAAAGCGTCGGCGCGTTTGAGAAGTTCGTCGCGGAGGTCCGGCAGATGGCGCACGTCGTCCAGCGCGTATTTGACCTGCGCGGCGGAAAGCGGACGCTGCGTCCAATCCGTGCACGTTTCGGTTTTGGGCAGCCCCACGCCGATCGCGTCCAGCAGCAGCTTCTGCAGACCCATGGCACTCGGGAATCCGGCGAACGCGGCGGCGAGCTGCGTGTCGAACACGTTCCGGGGCGTGCAGCCCGTGTAGTGCCGGAGATGCGCGAGGTCCTGGTGCGCGTCGTGGAAAATCTTCACCACGGCCGCGTCCTCGACGAGTTCCCTGAGCGCGTCCGTGTTCATGCCGCACATGCAGTCCAGCGCCCAGCAGCCCGCACGGCATCCGATCTGCACGATGCCGAGCTGCGGACGGTAGGTGCGCCGCCACACGAACTCCGTGTCGAGCGCCAACAGGCCCTCGGCGCGCGCCTTCGCGCACGCCGCCTCGAGTTCGGGCGCCGTCTGGATCAAATCGCCCATTTACTTCTTCTCGTACACGCGCACGTAGTCGACGTAGGTGCGGGCGGGCAGGGTCTTGAGGTCGACCTCCCCCACCCAATTTCCGCCGAGCTGCTGGTCGAGCAGAACGTAGTAGGGCGTGGTGAACGGCCACTGCAGCGGGTCGGCGTCCGTGCGCGGATAGCGGAACGTCTCCACGCCGTTGACGGTCCACACGAGCGCGTCGTCGTACCATTCGAGCCCGTACACGTTCCAGGCGTCGGGCGTGATGACCGCCTTGCCGCCCTGGCGCGGCTCGCGGCCGCGCTTCATCGTGTGCGTCCAGGCGCTGTGGCACGTCTGGTACACGAAGTTGTCGCCGTTCAGGCGCTCGATGATGTCGATTTCGCCGCCGTCGGGCCATTTGCCTTTTTCCGGCAGCATCCAAAACGCCGGCCAGGCGCCCTGCTGGTTGTCGAACTTGGCGCGGATTTCGATCTTGCCGCGGAGAAACGCGTACTTGCCCCGGCTCCAGATCTGGCCCTGCAGACACGCGCGCGGATCCGCGTTCGTGTCCGCGTTGGCCACGCCCACGAGCGCCAGCACGCCGTCCTTGACTTCCACGAGATCGGGACGCGTGGACGTGTGGCGGTTCCAGTCGGATACTTTGCCGTCCTTGTTGCCGGGGATGCGGCTCCACTTCGTTTCGTCCAGTTTGTCGCCGTCGAATTCGTCGTGCCAAACGAGTTTCCAGCCGTCGTCCTGCGGCTCGGCGGGCGGCGCGTCGAGGAAATGGAGCAGCCGCCCGCCCACGACGCGCGTCTCCATGCGCGACGCGAGGCGGATCGCGTATTCCGGCCGCATGCGCACGGACTTTTCCTCGTCCGGCAGCCACAACGCGAAGCGTTCGCCGACGGCGCATTTCGGCGCCGTGGCGGCCACCTCCACGTCCTTGCCGGGCAGCAGCCTGCGGCAGTCGAACGCCACGGGAAACTCGCGGCAGGAGCCGTCGGCCCCGACGATCACCACCACGGGCGCCCGCGGATTCACCGGGGCGGAAAAGCCCCAGTTGCGGAAACGGAGCGCCAGCGTCGCGGTTTCGCCCGCGGTCCTCACGTCGCAGGAGCGCAGCGCGATGCGGTAGCCGAGGTGGTCGCGGATGAATTCGTAGGCCGTGCGGTGCGGCACGCCCGCGAAATAGTCCGGATCGTGCTGGACGCCGAAAAAGCCCAGTTCCGCCGAGGTCACCGGCGTCACCTTCCAGCCGTCGATCGTCCAGAGCTTGTCGCTCATGTCCAACTGCGAATGGCCGTGCACGAGCGAGAACGTGGTGTAGTGGTGCTTCGCGAAGCGGTCGATCGCGCGGATGCCGCAGGCGAAGCACGTGTGCGCTTCGCCCTGGCCGGACCAGAAAAGCTCCCCGTCCACGGGCGTGTAGAGCCCTTCGCGCTTCACGCGCTCGAATTCGCGGTTGGAATCGTCCGCGTAGGGTTCGTCCACGAACGTGGCGCCGTCCCACCAGTTGGCGAGCGTGCCGTCGTTGAAAAAGCCGATGCGCGCGGTGGGCGCGGCTGTCCAGGCGGTCGCCGCCGTCACCTCGTTGGTGTCCGCGCCCATCGCCTTCAGCGCGTTGATCTTGTAGTCCACGCGGCGCATCATCGTGGAACGGTTCGCCGGCAGCATGTCCAGCGTCGCCCCGACGACGGCCGCCACGGCCTTGGGGTCCTTTTCGAGTCCGATCGCGGACGAATGGAACTCCCCCCAGGCGCCCACCCAGCCGATCTGCAGGCAGTAGATCACGTCCGCGTTGCGCCGCACCACGGGCTTGAGCTGCTCGACGTGCGCGAGCAGGCGGTCGAGGGACGGCGTGGGCTTCAGGCCGGGGTCGTGGTCGTAGGCGAAGCGCAGCAGGAACTTGACGCCGTCCTTGCGCGCGCGGGCGAAATCGGCCTCGAGCGCGGCGATCTTCTCGTCCGAAACCGGCTTGTCGTGGAACTGCGTGAGATAGCAGTACGCCTGCGCGACGGTGACGCCGTCGCCCTTGAACCGCGCGAACGGCCAATGGTCGCCGACGTGCGTGAACTTGCAGGGGTCTTCCGCGAGCTTGCCCACGCCGATTTCGAAACGCCACCCGCGCTCGGGGTTGCGGAGGCCCGCGCGGCCGTCCGGATCGCCGGGCCGGATTCCGCGGAACTCAACGGCACCCGCCGCCGCGCACAGCGCGACCGCGGCCAACATGATCGTCGTTTTTTTCATGGTCCGCATTGTAGCACAAAAACGCCGCTTCTGCACGCCAAATGCGCCGTCCGGCATTTGACAAGACACGTGTGACGCGGCGGTCGCGTGGCTGGAGTGCGGCCACGGCGGGCGCGGGCGGCGGGCGGCGGATTGCGGCGTTTTGCGATTGCCCCGTCGGCTCGGTTCAACTGCCCGATCAAAGCGTTCGCTTCAGTTCACTTGACTGCGACAAACGTCAAAACCCCGAATGAGTTTTGCGGCAGTTCCGGCAAGGACGAGACGACGGTGTTGACCCGCCAGTCGTCCGTGATCTGGCATGACAGGACTCTCCAACCGGGAGCCGAAAACGCCACTTTTGCCGGATGGTCGCCGACGTTCGCCCAAAACACCTTGCCAAGCCGCTTTCCGTCCGTCGCCGCGATCGCGTGGACGCCCTCCGGAAGCGACCCGACCTTCGCCTCGCGTCCGAGACGGTAAAGTTCGTTGAAGTTGCAGAGCGCCCAGTAGGCCGGACGCGGCTTCAGCGTCGACGGATCGAAGAGCGGCGAGTAGAGTCCGGTGCCGGGACGCGCGTCGTAGATCATCGCGTTGTCGAAGGCGGACTGCTGCAGGGCGATCAGCAGCGACGCGCAAACCGCCGCCTGGCGCGCGCTGCCAGGGCCCGTCCAGCGCGGCAGCCACTCGTTCATCGAGATTTCCGTTTTCGCGCGGCCGATCGCGTCCAGACGCTCGCGGCAGTATTTCGCGTAGGTCTTCATCGCCGCCGGCAGCAGCGGCGCGCCCGGCATGTCGTAGGCGTGGATTGAGAAGAAGTCGAGCGGACAGTCGTGCGCCTTCACGTAGGCGAGAAACTCGTCGAGCTTGTCCTTGATGAACACGTCGTGCGGCCGCGGCTTCTCCTGCACGAGCCGCTGGAGTCCGCTCGCCCCGTACCCGCCGATCTTCAGGTGCGGAAAGCACTTCTTGAGATGCTTCGAGGCCGTCTCGTAAAGGCGGCAGTAATCCTCGAACGACCCCGTCCACATCGGACAGTCCCCCGGCTCGCTGTCCGGCTCGTTCCAGATTTCCCAGTACGTCATCTTGTGGCGGAAACCGTTCGCCCAACCTTCGGTGTAATGCCGGATGACGTGTTCGCAGATGCGCGCCCACTTCGCGAAGTCCTTCGGCGGATGAATCCGCATCTGCTTGACGCGGAAAAAGTTCTCGATGGTGACTCCCAGTCGGTAGTACGGTTCGACGCCGCTGTCGACGATGCCCTGGATGAGAATGTCCGTAAAAGCGAAGTCGTAGTTCGCGGGATCGTTCTCGTCGGCGTCGAAATCGCGGAAGACGTTCGGGATGTCCACGAACATGTTGCCGCCGTGCCAACCTCCCACGTCGTGCAGGCGCGAATAGGGCACGCCGGCCTCGGTCATGTAATGGAAAAGATTCGTGTCGATCCCCAGCATCGGCGGCTGTCCGACGCCGTGCATCGGTTTCATCGCCCCGACCGTCGCGGCGAAGTCCACCTGCGCCGTCGCCACTTCGCCCGCGACCGCGAACGGTCCGCCGCAGAGCGCGACGCCCAGTCCGCATGCGAGAAGCTCCGCTTTCATCAGTTCTTCCTTTCCTTCGGTTTTCCGTTCCGCCCGGCGGCATCCGGCACGAGATCCGGCTTGCCGCTCCCGCGACCGCTACTTCACCAGCAGCATCGCCCCCTTCGCGCCCCAGGGGGATTCGAAACAGCCCATGTCCGGCTTCGCGCCCTTCTTGCCGTAGTTGAAAACGCGCGGTTTGAGCGCCAGATCGACCGACTCGGTCGTGTAGTCGAGCATCGCGCCGGCGTTCACGCACGGCGAACTCGGCCTGAGCGCGTAGTTTCCGCGCGACGGATTGGCGAACCGCGGATCCTTGGCGATGAACGACGCC
>JAKSOX010000146.1 GCA_024405335.1 Kiritimatiellia bacterium | reverse complement strand
TACGTGGCCGAATTGGCGCGCCTCGAATTGACCGAAGAAGAGAAGAAACTTTTCCAGGGCCAACTCGAGAACATCGTGCATTACGTGGAGAAGATTTCGGAAGTGGACGTGGCGGACGTGCCGCCCACGATGCACGGCCGGGAAATCGTGAACGCGTTCCGCGAGGACGAGGTGCGTCCTTCGATGGACCGCGAGGCGGCGCTCGCCAACGCGCCCGCCCGCACGGGCGACGAATTCATGCTGCCGAAGATCGTGGAAGGCGCCGAAAGCTGAGCGCCGTCGATTTGGGGAAACGACATGTCTGAACTTTACGAGTTGGGCGTTTGCGCCGCGCGCGCGGGACTGGAAAAGGGCGAATTTTCGAGCGAGGACCTCGTCAAGGCGCTGATCGCGCGCCATGCGGAAAAGAACGGCGAGATCGGCGCGTACCTCACGTTCGACGCCGAAGGCGCTCTGGCCGCGGCGCGGGCGAATCCGAAGGCGGTGCCGGTCGCGATCAAGGACCTGATCAACGTCAAAGGGCAGCCCTGCACCTGCGCGAGCAAGATTCTGCGGGGCTACGTGAGCCCGTACGACGCGACGGTGGTGGCGAACCTCAAGAAGAACGGGTTCATCTGCGCGGGCCGCGTGAACATGGACGAGTTCGCGATGGGGTCCTCCACCGAGAACTCCGCGCTCGGCGTCACGCGCAATCCGCGCGATCCGTCGCGCGTGCCCGGCGGCAGTTCGGGCGGCAGCGCGGCGGCGGTGGCGGCGGACATGGCGATCGCCGCGCTGGGCACGGACACGGGCGGTTCCATCCGCCAGCCGGCGAGCTTCTGCGGCATCGTGGGCCTCAAGCCCAGCTACGGCCGCGTGAGCCGCTACGGCGTCACCGCGTTCGCGAGTTCGCTCGACCAGGTGGGGCCGATGACGAAGTCGGTCGAAGACGCGGCCGTCCTCCTGCAGGCGCTCGCCGGCCACGACGAGATGGACGGCACCACGCCGAAGGAACCCGTGCCGGACTATTCCGAGGCGGTGCGCGCGGCGTCGCTCAAGGGCGTCAAAATCGGTTTGCCGAAAGAGTATTACGCCGTCGCCGGCGTGGATTCCGAAGTGAAGCGCGTAACGGACGAGGCGATCGCGGCGTGCGCCGCCGCGGGCGCCGAAATGGTGGAGGTGTCGCTGCCGCACACGGAATACGCGATGGCGGTGTACTACATCGTGGCGCCGGCGGAGGCGAGCGCGAACCTCGCGCGTTTCGACGGCGTCCGCTACGGGCACCGGTCCGCGCGGTCCGACGACGTGTTCAACCTTTACGCGCGCAGCCGCGCCGAAGGTTTCGGGCCGGAGGTGAAGCGCCGCATCATCATGGGCACCTACGTGCTTTCGAGCGGCTACTACGACGCGTACTACGGCCGCGCGTCGAAGGTCCGCACGCTGATCCGCCGCGACTTCGAGGCGGTGTTCGGCAAGGTTGACGCGCTGTTGACGCCGGTGGCGCCGACGCCGGCGTTCAAGCTGGGCGAGGTGCAGGATCCGCTCACGATGTATTTGAACGACCTCTTCACGATTCCCGGCTCGCTCGCGGGCAACTGCTCGATGAGCGTGCCTGCCGGCCAGACGGCGGCCGGGCTTCCCGTGGGCGTGCAGTTCATCTGCGACGCGTTCCGCGAGGACAAGCTGATCAAAATCGGCCGGGCGTTCGAGGAGGCGCGGGGATGACGGCGGCCGTTTTTTTTGCAAGCGCTTTCGTCGCCACGAACGTGCTCAACGTGCTCAAGCCCGTGGAGGTGACGAACACGGTGACCGTGACGCGGACGAACGTGGTGACGCGCACCGTGGACGACCCGGCGGTCGCGGCGACGACGAACCTCGTGACGCGCACGTTCAAACTGCACCACGCAAGCGCGGCAGACCTCGAGACGCGGTTCAACAACATGTGGACGGGGGATTTCGGGTCGCTTTGGAAAATCGCGAAAGTGGCGCAGTCGTTTCCCGAGGCGAACGCGCTGATGGTGACGGCTCCGCGCGCCGTGATGAACGCCTGCGAGGCCATTGTGCGGGACGTGGACGTGGAGCCGCCGCAGGTCTACGTCGAGGCGCGGTTCGTGGAGCTTTCCAACCAGGCGTTCCACCGGCTCGGCATCGACTGGTCGATGCTCAACGGCATGAAGGGGTCGATCGCCATCAACGCCGGCTACAACGAGCGCAAGATGGAGGGCGTTTCGACCTACGACAGTTTGACGGGAGGATACACTATCAACGCCGCGAACGAAAACGGCGGGCTGAATTCTGCGAACCTTTCGCACGTGAACGCGACGATCGGCATGAGCGAACTCTACGTGATCCTGAAGGCCCTCGAGGGAAGCACGGACGCGCGCACGTTCTCGAATCCGAAGATCATCGTGTCCTCCGGAAAGAAGGCCACCGTGGACATGACGACAAAGTATCCGAACGTTACGGTGGCCGTGAAGCGCACGATCAACGATTCCACGCAGTCCATCGACCTCGACATGAAAATGGCCGAGATCCCCGGCCGGGATCCGTTGATGTTCGCCAAGGAAGCGTACTTCAGCTGGGGCATTTCGCTCGACGTGACGCCGCGGGTGGGCACGAACGGCCTCATCAACGTGCAGATCGTCCCCACGATCAGTTCGCTCAACACGGAAATCGAGGGCAGCGGGTTCGTGCAGTCGGCCGACAGCACGACGATGTCCAGCAAATACCCAGTCATCAACGTGCAGCGCCTGCTCACCGAATTCAACATGGCGAGCGAACAGACGGCCGTGATCGGCGGGCTTTCCCGGACCGTGGAAGAGCAGATCGACACTGGCATTCCGTGGTTGCGCGACTGGTGGTGGATCGGGCCGCGCCTTTTCGGCGGCAAGGAACGCGTGAAGACGCAGCGGGAAATAATCGTGTTCGTGACCGTGGGGCTCGTGGATCCACGCGCGGTCAGGCGGGACGAGGGGTTGCCGCTCAACGCCGTGCTTGGGCGGCAGTACACGGACGGCGTCCGGCGCGAGCCGGGCGAACGCCGTCGGGTGCGTCCGGAAGGCATGGATTCGCTCGACTTGCGTTCGCTCGAGGAGCAGGCGCGTGATCCGCGTCGGCTCAAGCGCACGGAAGAGGGTCTGCTCAAGCGTTTCCCGATTCCGTTCACCAAGAAGTCCCCGGAAGGGGTGTCCATCGACGAACTCGACGTCCGCGGCGCGGGCGACGCGACGGGACCGCGCGAACCGGCGGGGAAAAATCCGGACGGGAACGAAATTGCGCATTGATCCAACGACACGGAACGACTTATGGAATTCGAAAACACCATCGGACTGGAAACGCACGTCCAGCTCAAAACGAAAACGAAAATGTTCTGCTCCTGCCTGTTGAAGACGGGCTGCGAACCGAACGTCAACGTGTGTCCCGTGTGCCTGGGCTACCCCGGCGCGCTGCCCGTGATGAACAAGGAGGCGGTGAAGCTCACCGTGATGAGCGGGCTCATGCTCGGCTGCGAAGTGAATCGGCACGCCACCTTCGACCGGAAGAACTACTTCTATCCGGACATGGCCAAGGACTACCAGATTTCGGAAAACGGCAATCCGCTGTGCATCGGCGGCGGCATCACGATAACGCGCTCGGACGGCTCGCGGAAGCGCATCCGCATCAACCACATCCACCTCGAGGAAGACGCGGCGAAGATCAACCACTACGCTACGACGTCCGGCGTGGACTTCAACCGCGGGGGCACGCCGCTGATGGAAATCGTTTCCGAACCGGACATCTCGAGCGCGGACGAGGCGATCGCGTACCTCACGGCGCTCAAGGAAATGCTCGTGTACGCAGGCGTTTCGGAATGCAACCTCGAAGAGGGCAACATGCGTTCCGACGTGAACATTTCGATCCGTCCAGCGGGCGAAACGAAGTTGGGCACGAAGGTGGAAATCAAGAACATGAACACCTTCAAGGGCATCCACGCCGCGCTCGTGCACGAAGCGCGCCGCCAACGCGAATGCATGGCGCATTCGATTCCGATCGTGCAGGAAACGCGCCGGTGGGACGGCGAGTCAATGGAGACGGCGCCGATGCGTTCCAAGGAGAACGCGCACGACTACCGCTATTTCCCCGAGCCCGATCTCGTGCCCGTGGCGCTTTCCGAAGAGCAGATCGCCGAATGGAAGGCGCTTCTGCCCGAACAGCCCGAAGCGCGCCGCGCTCGCATGGTGGAAGAATACGGCATCGCCGAATACGACGCCGGCGTGCTGTCGCAGGAAAAGGCCAACGCCGATTTCTTCGAGGCGGCGGCGAAAGGCCTGGACAAAAAGACGGCGAAGCTTTTGTGCAATCTGTTCATGGGCGACGTGATGGCGCTCATGAATGCGAGCGGCAAGGCGATCGGCGAGTGCGCGCTCACGCCAGTCGCGCTCAACGGGCTCGTTTCGCTTTCCGCGAAGGGCGCAATCAACGGCCCCACGCTCAAGGAACTGCTGCCGGAGCTTTTCGAAAGAGGCGGCGATCCGGCGGCGATCGTGAAGGAGCGCGGACTCGGCGCCGTGTCCGACGCGGGTGCGCTCGAGGCGTTCGTAGACCAGGCAATCGCGGCGAATCCCGGTCCCGTGGCCGATTTCAAGGCCGGCAAGAAGGCCGCGGCCGGATTTTTCGTGGGGCAGGTCATGAAACTTTCCAAGGGCAAGGCGGATCCGAAGATCGTCGCGCCCCTGGTGGCCAAGAAACTGGCGGCGCTGTGATGTCCTGCGATCTCAAAATCGGCTGCCACCTGTCGAGCGCGGGCGGATATCTCGCGATGGGTCAGACCGCCGTGTCGATCGGCGCGAACGTGTTCCAGTTCTTCACCCGCAATCCGCGCGGCGGCGCGGCGAGGAGCGTCGATCCCGCGGACGCGAGCGCGTTCATGGCGTACGCCGCCGAGCACGGGATCGGGCCGATTCTCGCGCACGCGCCGTACACCATGAACGCGGCGGGCGCGGAAGCGCGCGTGCGCGAATTCGCCGAGCGGACGATGGCGGACGATTTGGAGCGCCTCGAACTGACGCCAGGAGCGCTTTACAATTTCCATCCCGGTTCCCACGTGGGCCAGGGCGGCGAAGCCGGCGTGGCGCTCATTTCGTCCATGCTTGCGCGCATCTTCGCGAAGCGCCGAGAAAAGACGGGCGGCTTTTTCGCCACCACTGTGCTCTTGGAGACGATGGCCGGCAAGGGCAGCGAGGTGGGGCGCGACTTCGGCGAACTCCGCGCCATCGTCGACGCCACCGCGAAGGAACTCGGAATCCCGGCCGACGAACTGCCCGTGGGCGTGTGCCTCGACACGTGCCACGTGTGGGACGGCGGCTACGA
>JAKSOX010000145.1 GCA_024405335.1 Kiritimatiellia bacterium | reverse complement strand
CCGATGCTGAGGCCGCCGGCCCCGGCGAACAGTTCGACGGCGGTGTACTTCCCGGACGTTTTCCGCCCGGCCGCCAAAGGGCAAACGCACAGGTCGGACTTCGGATCCGAAAGCAGCTCTTCCGCCCGCAATCCGCCGCCCATCGCGAACACCGCGTGCCGTTCGGCGCGGGACGATGCCGGGATTTTGCAGCCGCACTTTGCCAATCGCGGGGAATCGACCACTCCCAGCAGCTCGATTTCAAACGCCGCCGGCGCGTTGTCGCCGCAGGTCAGAACCGCCGCCTTGCATTCGCCGTAGCGGCCGGCGTCCGCGCCGTCAGGCAACGGCAAGTTGAAAAGACGCCGGTTTTCGACCCAGTCCCTGTTCTCTTCCAGATACGTCCCCACCAGCACTTTCATGTCACGCCTCCCCAAAAGCGAACGGGAATGTCGACGAGCGCCTCACCCGCCACGTCGGCTTCAGACGCGGATATTGCGCAGGAAATCGACGTTGTACGCCGCCGGCTCCAGCGAGTCGGGACGGCGCTCGCACTCGATCACGTACCACTTGTTCGACGGATCGGCCTCCATGCAGCGCACGACGCCTTCCCAGTCGACGAGCCGGCCGCCGTCGTCCGGCGGAACGCCGAAGTAGCCGTCCTTGGACGGAACGTTTTCCTTCACGTGGATGGAGAAGTGGCGGCCCGGATATTTCTTGATTTCGGTGACGCAGTCGAGACCGGGATTGACGACCTGGCTCGTGTCGAGCTGCAGTTGGAGGCGCTTGTCGGCCTCGGCGAAAATCCAGTCCCAGGCGTACCGGCCGTCGTACTTCTTGGTGAATTCGTGGCAGTGGTTGTGCACGCCGATCTTGACGCCGTGCGCTTCGGCGGCGGCCGCCGCTTCGCCCATGAGCTTGCCGAACTTCACCCAGCCGTCGCGCGTGTCGTAGTCGGCCCAGGCGCTGCACATGGCGGGAATGCCGGCTTCGGCGCAGAAGTCGAGGTTCTTCTTGAAACCGTCGCCGGAAAACTCCTTGTCGCCGCAGAGGTGCGTGCCGGCGCAGCGGAGCCCCGCGTCGCCCAGCATCTTCGCGAGCTGCTTGGCGGTGCGGTTGCCGTAGCCGGCGAATTCGACGCCGTCGAACCCGGCCTGCTTGATGGCCGCGAGGTGTTTCTCGGGCGCGTCCCAGAATATCTTGTGGACGCTCCAGAGCTGAAGCGCCACGGGACGGGTGATGCCGCCGCCGAAAACGCCGGCGCAACCGCCGAACGCCGTTGCGGCGCCCGCCGCGGCGAGGGTTTCGAAAAAGCTTCTGCGAGTCGTGTCCATGTCCATTCTCCTTGTAGCTGCGCACGCAAAGATGCGAATTGGCGGACATTATACCGAAATTCGCTC
Organism: Kiritimatiellia bacterium; assembly: GCA_024405335.1. Lineage (GTDB taxonomy): Bacteria > Verrucomicrobiota > Kiritimatiellia > RFP12 > UBA1067 > UBA1731. The sequence continues at coordinate 3,952 of JAKSOX010000145.1, read as the reverse complement.
CAGCGCACAACTGCCGAAATCGACAATGGCGCTCGCCGTCAATTCCGTTCCATCGTGAACTCGGCCGTTTTTCTTTTCCGTGCGGCGGACGCGGGGCGGGCCGCGGGTGGGAGCCGCCGCGAATTCAGCGGAAAATTTCAAAGGCGTCGGCGCATTCGTCGCGCGCGAAGTCCGCCGGGAACGCGAGGACGACGCCCCCGTCCGCCCGGGCGGCGAACGGAATCTCCTTGCCCGACGCGAGATGGACGACGCGCTTCGGCGCGCCCAGTTCCTTCGCGGCCGGGAGCAGCTGCGTGCGCAGCTCGCGCTCGCCCGCCTTCCAAAGGCAAATGGCGAAAACGCGCTTTCCGTCCTTCGACCGCGTGAACGCCCACGGTCCCGACTTGTACGGCGCCTGCACGCGCGTGCCGTAAATGGCCGCGCCGTTTTTTCCGAGCCAGTCGCCCAGCCGCTCCAGTCGCTCCACCGCCGGATGCGGAAGACGCCCGTCGGGCATGGGCCCCACGTTGAGCGCCAGATTGCCGCCCTTCGCGACCACGTCCACCAGCAGATGGATCACCTCGCGCGCCGACTTGTAGCAGTCGTCGTAGTGGTAGCCCCAGTGGTCGGCCAGCGTGATGCAGCTTTCCCACGGCACGCCGATCGGTTCGTCCGGAACGCACTGCTCGGGCGTGATCACGTCTTCGCAGTCGGTGCACTGCCAGCGGTCGATGGCGATGAGTCCTGGCGTCGTCCGGCGCGCCTCGGCGACCACGTCGTGCAGATTGAGCGACTTCGGCCCCTCGCCGTGGATCCAGCCGCCGTCCAGCCAGAGCGCGTCGATCGGACCGTAGTTCCGCACGAGTTCGAGGATCTGGTTGCGCGTGAAGTCCTGAAAGCGCTTCCAGCGCGGCAGGTCGGACTCGATTTCGAACGACGGATTCCGCGTCGTCCGGATGCCGACGCCGCGGTTGTCCCAATAGTCCGGGTGGTGCCAGTCGGCCTTGGAGAAATAGGCCGTGACGCCGAGTCCGCGCGCGCGGCAGGCGTCGAAAAGCGTCTTCACCACGTCCGCGCGCGGATTGGACGAGAACGGGCACGACGGGTCGGTCGTCTTGTAGTCGGTGAACTTCGTGTCGTGGAGGCAGAAGCCGTCGTGGTGCTTCGTGGTGAACACGACGTACTTGAAGCCGCCGCGCACCGCCGCGTCGGCCCAGGCCTCGGGACGGTAGCGGACGGGGTTGAAGCTTTTGTTCAGCGCGTAGTATCCGCGCTTGAACGCGTCGGCCGGAACGTCGCGCTCGATTTCGCGCCGCGACCAGTGGGCGTCGTCGTCCACCAGCGGCCACGACTCGATGATGCCCGCCTGGGAATAGAGTCCGAAGTGCATCATGAGTCCGAGTTTCCGGTCGCGGAACGTCTCCAGCGACGCCCGCACGGCTGGATCCTTGTTTTCGACGTAATGGCTCACGTCCAACGACGCGGCGAACAACGCGGCGCATGCCAATGCGATCACGACAAACCACCTTTCTTGCATTTGGCGGGGGACCGCCGAATTCCGTTGAAGCGACAAAAACATTCCATGGACGGCGGGCAATGATACCACGTGCGCCCACGCGAATCAAGCGCGTGGGCGCCCTTGTCCCGGTTTTTCGTGCGGCGTGGCGTGGCGGCGTCCGCGGATGGTCACTTCTTGAAGGTCATGCGCTTGAGCTCGTAGGGCGCGAGCGTCACCCTTTCCGCGCGGCCGCGCACGTGTACCTCCACCGTGTGCGGGTGGACGAAATCGACGTTGAGCAGCAGCAGCAGGTCTTCGTCCGGATACCACGCCCAGTCGACCTCGCGGCACTCCGCGCCCGGATCGTCCGCGCCGACGTCGGTGAGGTACGCCTCGCCGCGCACTTCCTTCGCGAGGCGCGTCCAAATCGCGCCGACGAGGCCGAGATTGTCGTTTTTCGCGCCCGGACCGTGTTCCAGCGCGTACGCGCCCGGATAGTACCAGCTGTTGAAGAAATACGTCTCGCCCTTGCCGTTCGGCAGTTTCAGCAGCATCGGCGTGTCGGACTCGTGCTCGAGGATCAGCGTCTGCGCCCTGGGGTTGGAAATCTCGAGGTCGCCCAGCAGCCCGCGGAACACTCCGTACCAGCGCGAGACGTCCTGCCCGATCCAGCTGTCCTTCTTGTCGTAGAACGGCGAAACGCCCCAGTAGAAGCGCTTGCCGCGGCCGCGCACTTTGACGCCGCACAGTTCCGTGAAATCTCCCGCGCGCACGAGGTCGTTCGTGCCGTAGGCGCAGTAGTTGCGGGTGACGTCCGTGGAAAGGTGCGGAATGCCGATGAACAGTTTGCCGCCGCCCTTCACGTAGTCGCACAAAACGCGGTACTGCTTTTCGGAACAGGTGTTCCAGCCGCAGAAGAGCAGCGCCTTGTAGTTCTTGAGCAGGAAATCGGCCGTGGGCTGGTCGAACGCGAAGGACACGATGTCCACCTGGCCGTGCGGCGTGCCGGTGTTGAGCCGGTTGTAGAGTCCGTCGCCGAACGGATCCTTCGCCTTGGGCCAGAACGTGTCGCAGGCGATTTTCCACCCGTTTTCGGGCATGCCGCAGAACCAGCGGGGATCGCGCTCGGCGAGGTCGTGCAGCCCGGCCACCGCGTTGTAGGGGTTGTAGCCGTCGTAGTCGATCACGGCGAGGTCGTAGTTGCCCTTCGCCACGGCGATGCGCGTTTCCGGCTGGCCCTTGGGCGTGCCGTGCTTCTTCACGTAGTCGTAGAACTCGCTCATCTCGCGGCGGAAGTTCCGGCAGTAGTCGGACTTCCAGCCCACGTCGTGCAGGTGCTTGGCGGCTTCGTCGTATTTCGTGGCGGCGATCTTGTCCGGCACGATCGAAAGCCCGCATTCCTCGTAGTGCGGCATGTACTTCTGCGGCGAATTCTGGCCGGACTGCTGGCACTCGAACGCGCCGGATTCGAGGATGCAGATTTTGGCGCCGGCCAGGTATTTCATCTTGAACTGCAGCCCCACCGTCTTCCAGCGCAGCGGATGGTCGAAGGAAACCCAGGCGTAGTGCTCGTTGGCGATATGCGCGCCCCATAGCCCGTAGCCGTACTGGCGGCACAGGCCGCGCGAAAGCGCGGACGCGAAGTTGATTTCGCCCGTGCAGTCCTCGAAGAGCGTGAGGTCCACGCCCGCCGCCGCTTCGTAGTCGACGTAGAAGTTGCTGGACGTGGTCATCACGTTGCCGACGCCGCGCGCGCGGTCGTTCGCGACTTCCGCGCGCACCTGGTCGGTGAAATGCTTCGCGAGTTCGTCGAGCCGCGCCTCCTTCTTGGTGGCGTTGGCGCTGTCCAGACGGAACGTGAAGCGTTCGCCGAAGTCGTAGCCGAGGTAGTGCGGGCAGTTCGTGATCTGGTTCGCGTAGCGCGGCGCCGCGCCCCACATGTAGATCATCGTCGAATACAGCCCCAGCTCCTCGCAGCGCCTGAGCGCCTTGAGCATGCCCGCGCCCGCGCGGTCTTTGTGCTGCTCGAGCACGGGGAATTCGTCGCAGGAGAGGTTCTTGAGGTTCTTGAGGTCGGGCGGCGGGATTTTGATTCCCAGGTCTTCGAGCGCCAGCCAGTTGGCGCGTTCCTGCGGGCGCCTCCCGCCCGAGAACCACCAGTACTGGACCAGGTTGCCCTGGTTCTCGCGGGCGACGAGTTCGGTGTATTCGAGCGGCGAAAGCGTGTCGCCGTACCAGCCGTGGTAGACGGTGCCCCGCCCCCAGTTGAGGTTCGGCGCGCGGTTGTACACGCCGTGCCCCAGCAGCATGCCGCAGGGCGGCAATTCGACGTCCACGCCGAACGCCGCGGCCGAAACCGCCACCGCCAGCAAACCGATTTTCGCTCTCATGTCCTTCTCCTCCGTCGTTTAGGCGGCAATGCGGTCACTTCAGCACGGGCTCGTCCACCGTGAAGGACGGAATGCCGTTTTCGCC
>JAKSOX010000144.1 GCA_024405335.1 Kiritimatiellia bacterium | reverse complement strand
GAACAACCACATGGAGATGAACGACATGGACGCAAAAGTACTTTTCGACGAGCTGTCCGCGCAGCGCGGACTTCCCGCTTTTGATTTCGACGCCGACGGCGCCTGCGCGTTTCCGCTCGAAAACGGCATTTTGCACGTGCAGTGCCGCGAGGCGGCGGGCGACGTGGTGCTCACGGCCACGCTCGGGCGCGTGGCGGACGACGTGCGCGGCCACGTGTACGCGAAGCTGATGGCCGCCAATTTCGGCCAGGCCGCGACGTCGGGCGGGCTGCTCGCCCTGAACGAAGGGCTGGGCGAGGTCGTATACCAGTACGTGCTCAAGGCGGACGGACTCACCGCCGAAGGGCTCGGCACCGCGTTCGACAATTTCCTGCCGGCGGCCGAGGCCTGGCGGCTGCACGTGATGCGTCTCGTGGAGGAGGCCGCCGCCGCCGAGGAGGAGGAAGACGACGACGATGCGTTTCCGCCGGCAGGCGGGGCCGCGGACGGCGACGCGAACGCCGCCGCCGAAAACCTGATTTCCGTTTGACGGGCGGAGAAAGGAACTTGCCATGGGTGGCGTGAACATCAACGTGTTCAGGACGGCCGCGCACGACGTCGGCCGCAGCGACAACGTGAACCTCGTGATGACGGAGAACGGTCTTGGCCTCACCACGACGAAAGCGCGCGGCGGCGTGAACGCGCTCGCCGGTTTGTTCAACGTGGGCCGGCGCGCGGCGTACGGCCGCGAGATGCTGGACTCCTTCAAGAACGCGCTCAGGTCCGATTTCATGAGCCGTTGCAACAACCTTTCGGACGTCCAGTGCATGACGAGCGTCAACAGGGCCTTCACGGCGGCGTTCGGCATGGATTTCGAGCGCGCGCGCGCCAAGGCGCTCAAGCTGAATCCGAAGATGATCCGCGCGGCGCTCGCCCACGCCGAAAACGAATTGCGCGAATTGAAGTCGGGCGGCGTCGGGCGTCCCGAAATCGCCGCCGGGCCGCGCGTCGACGTCCGGAACGTCCATCCGCTTCGCGCGGAGAGCGTGAACCGTTTGCTCGGCGGCTGGCTTTCGGCGATCAAGTTGACGCTGGCAGGCCAGTTCGGCGTGAATCCCCACGCGCTTGACGGCCTGACGGAGGGGGATTTCGTTTCCGCGGCGCCGCGGTACGACGACCGCGGCGTCTGCACCAACGTGAAGGATTTTCTCCCGAAGAAGCAAAAGGACGTGGCCGCCGCGTTCGCCGCGAACGTCTGCGACTGGGCGAAACGCAACCTTCCGGGCGTCGAGCTGCCTTCCGCCAAGCGGCTGGCGCGCGCCATCTTGGCGACGCACGCCGCCAACCTGGAAACGCGCGAGTATTGGGCCAACATCCGGACCACGTGCGAAACGCGCACGAACGACGGTCCGCTCACGCTCGTCAGCGACATGACGGCGGGCTGCAACCTGGGCGGGCAGATCTACGGCAATCCCGACACCGGCGGCCACACCAGCGGCGACCGCAAGACGAGCGACCTGCCGAACGTCTGGAAAACCGAACTCACGGTGCAGACGCCGGGTTCGCGGCCGAAGAAGGTGTTCAGCGCCGTCCGCCACGCCGTCTGCTCGGCGTTCGGACTTTCCGACCCCGCGCGCCGGACGGCGTCCCTCCAACGCGCCAAGGGCCTGGCGAAGGCCGCGTTCCTTTCCCGCAGCGAGGAACTGCTGCGTGGCGGCCACGGCGCCGGCACGCGCGACAACCCGATTTCGTTCAACGTGATGAACGTGTCGCTGCTTTCGCCTTTGACGATCGGCAGCCTCAACAAGGAAAAGGGGATGGTGCGCGACCAGCGGGACGCGTTCCGCGCCATCAACGCCGACCCCGAACCGATCGAAGTGCGGATGGACGACGGGCGGACCGTTTTCGTCAAGCCGCATTTCACGATGTTCAATTTCACCGTGAACGAATTCGGCCACGGCGGCATCGGCGGCGTGTTCGGCAGCTACGGCCTGCAGGACCAGCTGAACCGCGAGGCGCTGCCCGCGCTCCGCGAGCACGTCGGGGCGTTTTTGCGCCGCGACGGCGTCGACGACTACACGGCGGACGTGGTCAAGCGCCTGATGTCGGACGTGGAACGCATTCTGGCCGACAAGAAATCCCAGCACGTCAAGACCGATCTCTACAAGGCGTCGAGCCGCATCGTGGTGCTGGCGCATCTGATCGGCGACGTGCCGAGTTTCAACTGCAAGAGCGGGAAGGACCGCACGGGGCAGAACGACGCGGAGGCGAAATTCCTCGCGACGCTCATCGACCGGCACATGCCGATTCCGGAGCCGGGGCAGAAACTGACGCCCGAACAGTCGCGCATTTTCCGCGATCTCGTGGTGGGGTCGGGCAATCTGGAAGTCCAGGAGCGCAACACCGGCCTCGGCGGCTACAAGACGTACAAAAACGACGGGAACGTCGAGCGCATGGGCGAAGACCCCGGAGGACTTTTCCATTCCGCCTACAAGGGCGGCGCGAAATTCGTGAGCTCTTGATCCAGTTGACGTGCCACGGGCACATCGTGTACAATTGGGCCATTAAACGTGGTGGCGCCGCCCGTGGTCCGGGCGAAAGGCCGCTCGCGTTTTCGTGGAGTTCCAACTGGCAAAAGAAAGGCGTGGCATGAAAATCGAAGTGGCGTTGGCGGCGTTGTTGGCGGCGGGTGCCGCAGTCGCGGAAAAACCGGCGGAAGCGAAGCCGGCGAAGGAAAACCTGGTGTTCGTGTGCGCGCATCCTGACGACACGGAAGGATTCGGGGCCACGGCGTTTCTGCTGCGCGGCAAGTACGATCTCCACGTGGTGGATCTCACGCGCGGCGAGTTGGGACTCGGCCCCGCGGGGCTCAAGGACGGCTCCACCGCCAAGCGGCGCACGGCCGAAGAGCAGCGCGCCTGCGCGTATCTGGGCGCCACGCCGCATTTCCTGTCGGAAATCGACGGCGACGCCTGCGCCGGCGCGAAGTCCGTGGACCAGCTGGCGGCGCTTTTGCGCGCGCTCAAGCCGCGCGCCGTGTTCACGCACTGGCCGGTGGACGCCCACTCGGACCACGTGCAGGCAGCCGCCGTCACGGCGCACGCGCTCGCCCGCACGTGCGGCGAAATCCGGCCCGAGCGCTACTTCTACGAGGTGATGACGGAGCAGACCGCCAACTACCGGCCGCTGTACTGGATCGACGTCACCTCGACGATTTCGAACAAGATCGAAATGCTTTCCAAATACGAATGCCAAAGCTGGGGCGGCCAGCTCGAAAGCGACAACCGCAAACGCGCCGAGATGCGCGGCCGCCAGGCGAAAGTCGGTTTCGCCGAGACGTTCACCACGTTCGACGGCCGCCCGATTCCCGGCGGCGTTCTCGCGCCGTACGCCGTTCCGGGCATCCGCTGAGTTGCCGTTTCCCGGCGAAACGTGGTACAATTCCGCCAAACACAAGAAGGAGACCGTCATGTATTTTTGCGACAATTACGCGTTGGCCGTCGTGTTCTGCGTGGTGTGCATGTTCTGCTGGGGCAGCTGGGGCAACACCCAGAAGCTCGCCGGCAAAAGCTGGCGCTACGAATTGTTCTACTGGGACTACGTGGTAGGGCTGCTGCTGTTCTCGCTGGCGGCGGGGCTCACGATCGGCAGCGCGGGCAAGAATCCCGAGTGGGGGTTCCTCGCGAACCTCAAGGCGTCCTGCGGGCCGAACTGGTGGTGGCCGTTCGCGGCGGGCGTCGTGTTCAACCTTTCGAACATCCTCCTTTCGGCGGCGATCGCCGTGGCCGGCATGAGCGTGGCGTTTCCCGTGGGCGTGGGGCTGGCGCTCGTGGGCGGCACGGTGTTCAACTACCTGCAGGACGGCAAGGGGACGCTCGCGCTCATCGCCGCGGGGCTCGCGCTGATCGTCACGTCCATCGTGTGCAACGCGCTCGCGTTCAAGCGGAAGCAGAAGGCGGCCGGCGCGGCGGCGGACGCGTCCGCCACGAAGAAGGGGCTCGTGCTGGCGATCTTCGCGGGCCTGCTCATGATGTGGTTCTCGCCGCTCGTGAACAAGGTGGTGGACATGACGTTCATGGACGGCGCGGTGGCGCCGCGCGCGGGAATGATGACGCCGTACACCGGCTTCTTCGTGTTTTCCGCGGGCATTTTCCTGTCCAACTTCGTGTGGAACACGATCGCCATGAAGAAGCCGGTTTCCGGCGAACCCGTGCCGCCGGGCAGCTACTTCAAGGGCGGTTTCCCGATCCATCTCGTGGGGGCGCTCGGCGGCGCCATCTGGGGGCTCGGCACGCTGCTGTCGTTCGTGACCGCCGGCGCGGCGGGCAAGGCGATTTCCTACGCGCTCGGCCAGGGCGCCACGCTCGTCTCGGCGCTGTGGGGCATTCTCGTGTGGAAGGAGTTCGCGGGCGCGCCCAAGGCGTCCCACGCGCTCAACGCCGCGATGCTCGTGCTGTTCGTGGCGGGGCTGGCGCTGCTGGTGCTGGCGGGCGGTTGATTTTTCCGGAAAGGAGGCGCGTCATGGCGGAAGAAGTCGAAGTCATCCCCGAGTGGAAAATCAAGCACGCCTGGGCCCAGTGCATGAAGGACCCCAAGCTGAACCTCTACTTCACCAACGCGCCCTACGGCGCGAAGCAGTACGTGGCGCTGGCGTTCTACTGCAAGGTGTTCGCGGACGAGGTGACCGAGGCCAAATACAAGACCTACGTGTCGGAGGTCGAGGCCGAGATGGGTCCGGACGACATGAAGTACGTCGCCCGCAACGACGACGACGCGGGGGCGCGGCGGTATTTCGCCGAACGGTTGGCCGAGAAGTTCCCCGACGCGGCGGCGACGCTCATTTCGGAACGGATGGAACCGCCGCCCGCCGCCAAATCGACGCCGCACGTCGAGTTCCCGGGGTTCGGCGAAGCGGACGCGGAAAAACCGTCCGCCGCGCCGCGTTTGCGGTCGTCGTTGCCCGTGTGGCTGCTGTCGGCGCTGTCGTTCGTTTTGCTCGTGGCGCTCGCGTTCGCGATCGTCACGCGCCGTTCGCCAGGAACGGTCGCCGTGCCGGTCGTTGCGGAACCGGAAGAAGAAGAGGTGGGCGGCGTGCCGCTCGAGCCGTCCGCGCCCGCCGAAGCGAAGAACACGGCGGCGGAAGCCGAAGAAGAGCGCCGCGACGTCGCCGCGCGCGCTCTCATCCAGGAGCGCCAGGCGCTGGAGGACGCCCGCAGTTCGCTCGCCGAAGAACGCCGCAAACTCGCCGAAGAGCGCCAGACGCTCAAGAACGAGCGCGAGGCGTTCGAGGCGGAGAAGCGGGATTTCAAGCAGCAGAAGGAAAAGGCGATGGCGGAAATCGCCGCGGAAGCCGCGAAAATCGCCGACGCCGCCCAAAAGCG
>JAKSOX010000143.1 GCA_024405335.1 Kiritimatiellia bacterium | reverse complement strand
CCGAGCCGCAACTACCACTCGTTTTTCATCGTTTTTCATCGCACATACCCTCCCCGGACGCGGGGGTTGGAAAAAAAAATTGCATGGCGTATAATGGCGTCGTTTTCGTTTGCATCCAGAAAGGTCCGCCATGAAAATTCCGTTTCTCCAAGCAATGGTTTTCGCCGCCGCGACGCTTGCCGCCTGGCGTTCTTCAGCGGCCGCGCCCGTCCACAAGATCGCAATCGCGAACGACGCGCCAACGGGCGTCAGCGTCGCGTACAACACGAACGCTGTCGCGTCGACCGTGGGTCAATGCGCAGCCAACGCGAAACCGGCGTTCAAGATTTCGGCCACGGCCGACGGCAAGCCCGCCGCCGGCGCCATGGTGGAGGTGGTGGTCGAATCTGCTGGCGCCTGGTATGCGCCAATGACGAATTCCGTCGCGCTCGACGCGCGGGGCGAAGCGCGCTTCGAGGCAAACGCGCCCGCGGTTCCCGGATGGGTGCATGCGACGGCCAGGTTTGGCCGCGCCAAGGCCCAGGCTGGCGCCATCTGCGGTTTGGACGCGATCAGGCCGGCGCTGCCGCCGCCGGACGATTTCAAGGCGTTTTGGGACGCGGAAATCGCCGCCGCCGCGAAAACGCCGATGAAGGCGAAGCTGAAGGAAATAGAGCCGCTGAAAAACTTCAAGGGGAAAGTCCGCACCTGGGAATTCGAAGTGACCTGCGCGGGGCCGAGACCCGCCACGGGATTCGTGTCCATGCCCGTGGGCGCGAAACCGAAATCGCTCCCGCTCTACGTGGGCTTCAACGGCGCGGGAGACGTGGCCGCCTACCGCAGCGACCACTACGGCGAAGTCGCCATCAGCATCCAGATGAACAAGTTCGGCATTCCGAACGATCTGGGCGAACCGTGGGACTACGAAAAGTCGCAGTGGTACGAGAGCGACGTGAAAGACTACGCCAGGCGCGGCATGGAAAGCCCCAAGACGGCTTTCTACAAGTGGATGATACTGCGCAACCTGCGCGCTATGGCCTGGGGCAAGTCGCTGCCCGAATGGAACGGCCGCGACTTCCTGCTCAACGGCGAATCGCTCGGCGGCGGGCAGGCGCTGATCATGGGCGCGCTCGATCCGGACGTTAAATTCGTGTGCGCCTGCGTGCCCGCGCTGTGCGACCACAACGCCGCTCGCGCAGGACGCATGAACGGCTACCCGCAGTTCTGGAAACCCGACACCGGCGGCAGACTTTCCGAGCAGGACCGCACGACCGCGGAAACGGCCCGCTATTTCGACGCGGTGAACTTCTGCACGCTCTACTCGCCGGGCAAAGAAGTGACGATCGGCACCGGCTATTGCGACACGCTGTGCCCGCCGGACGGAGTCGTTTCGGCCTACCACGCGATTCCCGCGGGCGTGAAGAAATACCTGTGGCTCAATCCGCCCGCCGGACACGACGCCGGGAACTGGCACGGCGGGCACCGCCTTTTCGAAATCCTCGGCAAGTGGTGATCAGCGCACCACGCCCCAACGCCGCAGCGGCGCCAAGGGCAGTCCCATGACGTTTTCGTATTCGCCCGAGAACGCGGCCACCAGCAGTTCGCCGTTTTCGTCGATGTCGTAGGCGCCGGCGCGGTCCACGGGACGGATTTTCTCGACGTATTCCGCGATCGCCGCGTCGTCCAGCGAACGAAGCGTGACGCTGGCCGTCTCCACCGCCGTTTGCGGCTCTTTCCCGGCCGCGCCGAAGCAAACGCCAGTGTACACGCAGTGCGTTTGTCCGCCGAGTTCGCGCAGAAAACGGGCCGCCTCCGAGAAATCGCGCGGTTTGCCGTAGATTTTGTTCCCGAACCAGACGATCGTGTCCGCGGCGAGCACCTGACCGGAAACGCCAGCCGCGACGGCGGCGCTCCATTTGAGCAAGGCGTTCTCGCGCACGGTGCGCTCGGGATCTTCGGGAATGGACACTTCCGGCGCGTCCGTTTTCACCACGGAAAACGCAACGCCAGCGTTCGCCAGGATTTTTGCGCGACGGGGACTGCCAGACGCCAAAATCAAAGTGCCGTCCAAAACTCCGCCTCCAGAACCGTCATTTGCCGAAAAGTTCGGCTTTCCCGCCCTTGATGCCGGAAGACGGCATCGTCGCCTCGGTCTTGTAGACCTCGGTGTGGCCGGAATTGACCCAATAGAAAATCTTCTCGCCGCGCACGATCTGGTCGTCGGCTTTCGATTCGTCGCGCACTTCGGCGGTGATGCCGTCGCCGGAATACAACACCATCTTGCCGGTCGTCTTCGAATACGTCGCCTTCGCGCAATGCACGATCTTGGCGTCGTTCGTGACCGACACGTGGCCGATGGCGACAATCCGCTTCAAGTCGTTCGTGCCGTCCAAAAACACGTACAGCCGATCGGCGTGCATCTGGTACTGCTCGTCGTCCACGTACACGTTTTTGTCGAACAGAATCACGCCTTCTTTGCGGTCGTAATTGGTGTGCAAGGCCGTGATCTTCGCGGGGCGCCCGGTGATCACCATTTTCTTGCGCGGCGGCCGCACGGGACGCACGTACGGCTTCGGCGACTCCTCGACCGCGTCTTCCGCGACAGGCGTCTTCGCCACGGGCCGTTCGTCGGGATCGGGATTGCGCAAGTAATCGATCTGCTTCTCCTTGCTGGCCAACTCCTTTTCCGTGTCGGCAAGCCGTTTCTCCAACGCCTCCTTCTCCGATTTCAACTTGTCCTCTACCACCGTGTCGCGCTCTTTCTTGACCACGACCTTCTCCACCACGTTCGTCCGCTCAACCACCACTTCCTTCTCGACGATCTTTTCGACTTCAACGGGCTTTTCGATGATGACCGCTTTCTCGATCACGTTCGTGACCGGCTGGACGACGAAAACCTGCTTTTCCACGACCACCGGCCTTTCGACGATCTTCTCCACTTCAACCGGTCTGTCGACCACCACCTTTTTCTCGACCACGTTCGTGACCGGCCTTTCGACCACGACCTTCTTTTCGACGATCTTCTCCACTTCAACCGGCTTCTCGACCACCACCCGCTTCTCGACGACGTTCGTGACTGGCTTTTCGACCACGACCTTCTTTTCGACGATCTTCTCCACCGGCTTCTCGACCACCACCTTCCGAACTACCGTGTTGGTGACAACCGCAGGAGCGGCCTTTTTGGTCGCTGCTTTTTTCGTGGGCTTGACCGGGCGCGCAGAAATCGGCTTGTCGCCCGTTTTCTTCGCCGACGGCTTTTTCAGCATCACGTCGTCCGCAATCATGAGATCGGAGAGGTCCACCGCCCGAGCGGGCAAAACGCCCATGAAAAACAAAACGCCAAGCAGTTTCAAACAGCGAAAACTCATGTGCGGACTCCGTATGCCGATTCGCGCAATCACTTCACCTCGTGGCACCAGCCGTGAACGTCTTTGATGCGCCCGTACTGGATGCCCTGGACCGTGTCGAAAAGTTTCTGCAGTCCCTTGCCCGGTTTCTTTGGGTCGGAAATCTTGATCACTTCTTTGCCGCGCGTGATTTCCCACACGGGCGTGACCACCACGGCGGTGCCGCACGCGGCGACTTCGGCGAAATCCTTGATTTCCTCGTAACGGACCTTGCGGCACTCGACCTTCCAGCCGAGGTCGGCGGCGACCTGCTTGAGGGACATGTTGGTGACGGACGGCAAAACCGAGCAGGAATCGGGCGTCACGTAGGTGCCGTCCTTGGTGATCGCGAGGAAGTTGGAAGTGGAGAACTCTTCGACGTACTTGTGCGTCTTGGCGTCGAGGTAGAGCTCCACGGGCCAGCCGTCGTGCTTGGCCTTTTCGTGGGCGAAGAGCGACGCGGCGTAGTTGCCGCCCACCTTCACGTCGCCCATGCCGTGCGGCGCCGCGCGGTCCCAATCGTCGAGAATGCAGGCGCGCACGGGCTTGAGACCGCCCTTGTAGTAGGCGCCCACGGGCATCACCATCATGAGGAACGTGTACTCGTGCGCGGGGGCCACGCCAATCTGCGGACCCGTGCCGATCAGAAGCGGGCGAATGTAGAGCGAACCGCCCGTGCCGTACGGCGGCACGTACTCGAGATTGGCCTTCACGACCTTCTCGGCCGCTTCCACGAACATTTCCACGGGAACGGGCGGCATCACGGTACGCTCGGCCGTGCGGAACATGCGCTTCGCGTTTTCCTCGGGACGGAAGATCACGACCTTGCCGTTCTTTTGGCGAAACGCCTTCATGCCCTCGAAGCACTCCTGGCCGTAATGCAGGCAGCTCGCTCCGATGTGCATGGAGATGAAGGGTTTCTTCACGAATTTGGGCTTGCTCCACTTGCCGTCCTTCCACGTGTAGCGGATGTGGCAGTTGACGTCCGAAAATCCGAATCCAAGATTCTTCCAATCGATGTTAGGCATGATTATGGTCCTTTCGTTGAAGTCCGTATTATACCACTTTTTCAGCAGCACGGCGGGCGAAATTTTCCGCTTCGCGTATCGCGCCTGTTTTGCACCTGCTTCGGTCAAGAAGCAATGCCGCGCTCTTTCTTGATTTCGTCCCATGCGGCGTTGAGGCGCGCCATCTGTTCCGTGGCGCGGCCTACCAGTTCTTCCGACAGGCCCTGTGCGCGCAACATATCCGGATGAAGGCGCTTCGCCTTGGCGCGGAAAGCGTTGCGCAGTTCCTCGTCCGACGCCGTGCGGGCGCAGCCAAGCACCGCATAGGGGTCGTCGCGCGTAGGCGCGCGCGCGCCTTCTTCGGACACGTGGCGGCGCGAGCACTGCCAAGCGTACAAACGCGGATTGACGCCAAGCGGACCGGTGATCTGGCGCAGGATTTCGCGCTCCGCCGAACCGAGCCGCCCGTCCACGCACGCCAAATCCCACAGGATGTCGTAGACGATTTCGCGCACGCTTTCATCCGTCTGCTCGGCCGCGAACGAAGATGCGTAGGCGTAAATCGAATGCGCGTCGTTTTTGGCCGTGCGGAAAACGCGGATGCAGTATTTCCGCTTTTCGCCGCGCAATCCCAGTCGGTCGAACACGCCCTCGCAATAGCGCACTTCGTTCTCGGACACGCGGCCGTCGGCCTTGGCCATCTTGGCCAACATGGCCGAAATGGCGCCAAGCACGAACAGTTCGCGAGAACCAGCGTCTTCATCGCCGCCCGACGAGCCGGTCCGCCGCGACGCGCGCACGTGTTCTTCGATGCCGCTGCCGATGGCCGCGCCGATCAGCGCCCACAACCACCCGCCGCGCGCGCCCAAAATGCCGCCGATGCCTGCACCCAAAAGTCCCACGTCCAGCTCCTTTCAGCGCGATGCGGCGAACCGCCGCGCCCAATCGTCCGCTTCCAATACGCGCGCGATGGATTCGCACGGAATTTCCGGCGCCGATTCCAC
>JAKSOX010000142.1 GCA_024405335.1 Kiritimatiellia bacterium | reverse complement strand
GACCTCCTCGTCGGTCATGTCGGGCTTGATGCGCTTGACGAGACCGCCCAGCTCGCCCGAAAGCGCCCCGAGCGTCTCGTTCGAGAAGTCGGGATCGCCGATCGCAAGGTCGCCCCAGTAGAGGAACCGGTTGATCCGCGAGCCGTCCGCGTAGACGCGGTCGCTCCAGCCGGACCGCGCGCGGGCGAGGATGCCGCGCTTGACGGCCGTCAATTGCGCGGGCGTGAGCTCGAAGCGCAGATTGCCCCAGCGCGTCGGGGAGTGGATGCTGATCGAACCGCCCCACGTGCGCGCGCCGCCCGGACACCAGCAGAGGGCTTCGAACTTCCAGTCCGTTCCCGCCGTCGGCAGCTTCTGGTAGAAGTCGTCCCACGCGAAGAAGAGATGCAGCACGTAGTCGTCGTCGGAAAAGCCCGTTTCCGAGCGGAATCCGCCGAAGCTCGGCTTCGTCGGATCCATCCGCTGGTGCCAGGCGCTCGTGTACGCAGTGTGGAAGTAGTCGTTCACGCCCTTGCGCGGATCGGCCATCAGGCAGGTGTACGGCTGGTCGGCGCCGGGCGCGAAGTACATCTCGACGCCGATGCCGAAGTTGTAGCCGGCTTCGACCTTGCGCGCGTCCGGATCCTTCGCCCGGAGGAACACGTGCACGCCGTTGCGGTCGCAGGCGGCGCTCAGATCGTAGTAGACCGGTGCCTTGCCGTCGGCCTTTTTGTCCGTCTCGAACTTGCGGCCCGAGGCGACGTCGGTCTCCAGCAGTTCGCGCGTCATCGTCTCGTTGAACTTGAGGTCGCACGTCTGGTGTTCGAGGGTTTTCTCGATCCTGCGCCAGTCGGAGATGTTCGCGATCGGCTCGTCGAACCACTTCACGACGATGCGCCGCCGCGGCGTGTCCCCGAAGTAGCCCATGTATTTCGCGGAGTAGCGTTCCGCCTCGGACGTGCAGCCCCAGATCTGGCACTGGCGCGCCGCGCTCAGGATCGCCGCGCGGCGGTCGGCCGGCTCGCAGTCGAACGCCTCCACCGACTTGACGGCGTCCTTGCCCGAGAGAACGTCCGCGTAGACGCGGTAGCGCAGATGGTCGGTCGCCTTGTAGCCCTTCTCGCCCTTCGCGGGCAGACGTCCGTGCTTGCCCTCAAGGCACTCTTCGGCGAACTTCGCGCCGTCGGCCGCACGCCCCACCGCGCCGAGCGCGACGACGTAGAGCCGGTTGCAGCGCGCCTTGTCGAGCTCGTTCGTGAGCGTGCCGCCCTTCGCGTAGAGCTCGCGCAACCGCACCACCATCCCGTAGTCGCCCTGCTTGAAGGCGCGCGCCATTTCCTTCTCGGGAAGACCGCACGGACACTTCGCGGCGGGGTAGTCGACACGGGCGAGTTCCTCGCGCAGTTTCCACGCGCGCTCGTCCTTGAGGTGGAGGAAGTAGTCGGCGTAGACTCTCAACCGGTCGCGAACCCTGTTCGTCGGCGTCATCACGTAGTCGAACGCCTTGTCGCGGCGGGTTTCCTTCTTGTGGCCCGCGAAGAAGCAGAGCTCCTCGTAGGCGTTGTCGCAGTCCTTCCACCATGCGTCGACTTTCTCGTCGCAGCCGCCGAACTCCATCGCCCGCCGGCCGCCTTCGCGCGTCGCGGCAAGCGGATTGAACGCGCGCATCTTCTCGAACGTCGCCATCATGTCGTCCTTGCGGTCCTGCCAACGGTAGACCGACGCCAGTCGCGAATAGTCTTCGTAGAGGGCGCGCGCGTCGGGCTTCGCCGCCGCCTCGTCGATCGCGATCAGTTCGCGCACGATCTTCTCGGCGTCGGCGTAGCGCTCGACGCCGGCGTAGGCGTTCATGAGCTCGAACGCGAAGGGTCGCTTCTCGGACGGTTTGAAGTCCGGCGCGGACATCACGCGGTTGCAGATCTTCGGACGGTTCTCGTCCGCCCAGACCTGGTCGAACTTCCAGAGTTCCTGCCACTCGCCCGGCATCTTGCAGCAGCCGAGCAGCGCCTTCTCGATCTGCAGGCGGAACGCCGCGTTCGTGGCGAAACGCTCGTTCTGGAGCAGCTTCTCGATCTCGATGCCGCGCCACTTCTGGAAGGGATTCTTGCTCGCCTCATTGAGCGCCGCGTTGAACTCGTCCTTGAGCGTCTTCGGCTTCTCCGCCGGCTTTTCGGCGGCGAACGCCGTGAACGCGAATGCGGCAAGGCAGAACTGTGAAATCAGCGTCTTCATTTCGACACCTCCCGGAGCTTGAGAATGTGGCGGATCATCTCGAGACGCGCCGTCGTCAGGTCGTAGTCGTCGTGGTCGAGGTCGGAAAGGTACTGCAGCGCCTTCTTCGCCGCGTAGCGCCCGTCGACGTTCTTCGAGTCGACGAGCGGCATCGCGAGACGTTTCAGGAGCGTCGCGTAGCGGATGTCGTCCAGTCCTTCGCGGAAGCCCTCCCACTGGATCGTGTCGAGGCAGCCGTTGCCGACGCCGTACACGAACATCATCGGCCGGTAGACGATCGAGGCGCAGTCGTTCCACCCCTGGAGGTGGTGGGCGTAGTTGTAGTTGCAGCTCAAGCCCGCGCGGTACGGCCCGAGACCGTACTGGCGGCGGTTGAACGCCGGATTCTCCGCGCCGACGTGCTGGCACGCGTACCAGCCGAAGTAGCCCTTGCCGCCGAGGTTGTTGAAGTGCTCGGCCACGTCCTTCGAACGCTCGTCGGGACACTTCGGCGGCCACCAGAGGTCCGCGAGATACCCGCCCGCCGAATAGCCGGACCCCGAATTGACGGTGAAGCCGAAGCCCTGCTCGTGGTAGATCTTCACCATGTCGCGGATCTTCCGCAGCGTGTTGAGCTGGTATTCGTCGCCCCAGCTGAGAAACCCTTGGGCGTCCTCGCCGCCGATCTTGACCATGCGCTCGCGCTTTCGGCGCGCGTCGTAGCGGATCTCGGCCTTGTCGCTCGTGAGCCACATGCCGCCGTAGTGGCGGTGCTTCATGTCAGCCCCGTTCGCGCGGGAGAACTCCTCCTCGCCGTCGAACCCGATGAGGTGGATCGTGTTGTTGTGCCGGATGAAGTCCAGCGCGATCGCCTTGAGCTGCTTCGTCGCGAGGTCGCGGTCGCCGCCGTTGACGTCCATCACGCCGCCGTAGCCGATGTAGCTGCAGAACCAGGTGAGGAACGGCTTGCGGCAGTCGCCGAAAGTGCACGGCTCGGGCAGCTCGAACGGCAGCACGCGCAGAACGACCGGCACCGCGCCGACCTTCTTGCCGTCCTTGCGCTGGGCGAGGGCGATCTCGCCCGCGTAGAGGCCCGGCTTCGTCTCCTTCGCGACGTGGACCGTCAGGAGGAACTGCTTGAAGCGTCCCTTCTCGACCGTCGCGCCCTGGAAGGTCTCCGCGTCCATGAAGTTGGGCTTCATCGAGAGGAACGCGTCGTCGATGCGCCCGCCCTCGGAGTCCTCCAGCCGGTTCTCGACGTCCTTCGGCGCCGTGAGCCAGCGGTAGTGCACGCGCCCGTCCTTCTCCGTCAACCGCGCGTAGTTCGCCATCTTCTTCTCGTCGACTTTGACGAGGTCCTCGTCGTGCAGGAGCAATTCGGGGCAGAGCTTCAGCGAATCGTCGGCGAAGTAGCTCCACCAGCCGTTCTGGTTCTGGTACCACACCTTCACCGTCTTGACGTCGATCTCCTTCGCCGGAAAGACCGAACCGTCCTTGGACTTGAGGTCGCCGACCTTGAAGTCGACCTTGCCGAGGTCGGCGTCGGCCGTGAGCACGAACGAACCGGGTTCGTATTCGTCCTGGGCGGCGACGATCCGCACGGGCTCGCCCTCCAGTCCGTTGACCGGCGCCTCGTCGGGCATGAACTTCGTTTCCGCCATGGGGTCGACGGCGTACCACGTCACGCCGGCCCGAAGGCCAGTGGACGCCCCAAGCGCGACTGCGAAGGCCGCCCAAACCGTCTTCATCACGTTCATCGTTGCTCCCTTTCGTTTCTTTGACTGCATCGGCCAAACCGACGTCGTGCAATTATACCCGCCGTTCGCCCGGAAAGCAACCCCGACAAACAACGGGGATCACCGTTTCATCCAGTCGAGAACGCCCAGCACCACGGCCTGCGCGACGCGTTCGCGGCGCGCGGGGTCTTCCGATTCGAATTCGCCTTCGGGCAGGTCGACGAAGTCGATTTCCAGCAGGCAGCTCGGCACCACGGGGTTGCGGCACACGGCCAGCGACTTCGTTTGCGCGCCCAAGTCCTTGACGGGCGACATCGCGGCTCCGACGTGTTTCTGGATGGCGGCCGCCAGCGGCAAACCCAATTCGTTGGAGGCGTAGGCCGTGGTGTGCCGCGCCTCGCGCGGATTGCCGCCCGCGCCCGCGGCGTTGTGGTGCACGGAAACGAACAAGTCGGCTTTTTCCGCGATGGCGCGTTTCGGCCGGTCGTAAAGCGCCGGAAACGAGTCGTCGGCGCGGGTTTCCGAGACCCGGAACCCCGCCGCGCGCAACGCGGCCGCGATGGCCTTCGCCTGCCGCAGGTTGTAGTCCTTTTCCCGGAATCCCCGCGGCGTGCGCGCGCCGGAATCGGAGCCGCCGTGGCCGGCGTCCACCATCACGAGCACGTCGCCGGGTTTGGAGCCCTCCGCCGGACGCGCCCTCGCGACGGCGTTCGACGCGATGCCCAGGTCCGCGTACACGTTGCGCGGCGGCGGCGGCGGCCCGGGCGGCGCCGGCGGCGGAACGGGCAGCACGGTGAACGCGCGCGTCAGCTTGTTCGTTCCCTGCTCGAACGTCAGGCGGTTTTCGCCGTCGTGCGTGCGCACCATCGCGAGGAACGCGCCCGTGTGGTAGCGCGCGACTTCCACGCCGTTCAGGTACAGCCGCTCCGCGGCGTTCGTGTCCGCGCCGCCGATCACGTGGCAGCGCTCCGTGTGCGGAATCTTCTGTCCTTCCGCGGGGAACGTCACCGTCAAAGCCGACGCGGCCGCGGCGCCGGACGCCAACAGCGCCGCCAGCAGACCGCACGCCTTGATTTTCCCCGTCATCGTTTTTCCTCCTCCAGCACGATCACGCCCGAAATGGAACCGTAGCGGTCCGGCGAGTCCAAAGTCCAGACCACCTTGCCGGACGGATCGAACTGCGCGACCTGCACGCCCTTGAAGCTGTCGCGTTCGCCGTGGCCCGTCCAGTGCGCGAGGTAGACGCTGCCGTCCGCGCGCTCTTCGACCTGTCCGTAGAAGCGGCTCTCCTTGCCCGTGTCCGTTGGGACGAACCACTGCGACACCGCCGTGCCCGCGCCGTCGAAGCGCACGAGACCGCCGCCGTAGCCGCATCCCGCGAGATAGCCGTCGCCCGTACGCGTCGGGATCACGGCGAAGAGGTTGCGTCCCGTCGGCTGCGGATAGTTCTTCACCAGCTCCACCGCCTCGCCCTTCTCCGGAATGC
>JAKSOX010000141.1 GCA_024405335.1 Kiritimatiellia bacterium | reverse complement strand
TCTCGCGCCTGAAACAGCAGGTGAACAAGGCGACGCGCGAAGACCACCGCACCGTGATGGACGCGATGATCAAGCTCTACGCGCAGTACAAGGAAACCGTCGAGAAGCAGTCCATGGGCTTCAAGATGTCCGACTGGGACAAGAAGCTCCTCGCCTACGGCGCGGCGTTCGAGAAGAACATGATGGACCTTTCGGTGAACGTCCCGCTGGAAGAGGCGCTCGACCTCGGCTGGAAGATCCTGGCCGAAAACTTCGACCGTTCCGAGGTGGGCATTCCCTCGAAGCTTTCCGACAAATTCTGGCCCAAGCGGTAAGCGAGGCGTTTCCCCATGGCAGACGAAACCCTGTCGTTCGTTCGCAACATCGGCGTGGTGGCGCACATCGACGCCGGCAAGACCACCACCACCGAGCGCATCCTGTTCTACACCGGCAAGATCCACAAGCCCGGCGAAGTGCACGAGGGCGACACCACCACCGACTTCATGGTCCAGGAAAAGGAGCGCGGCATCACCATCCAGTCCGCCGCCATTTCCTGCGAGTGGAAGAACTGGAAGATCAACCTCATCGACACGCCCGGCCACGTGGACTTCACGATGGAGGTGGAGCGTTCCCTGCGCGTGCTCGACGGCGCGGTGTGCGTGTTCTGCGCGGTGGGCGGCGTCCAGCCGCAGAGCGAGACGGTGTGGCGCCAGGCGGACCGCTACGCGGTGCCGCGCGTCGCGTTCGTGAACAAGATGGACCGCATGGGCGCGAACTTCGCGCGCGTGGTGGACGAACTGCGCGAAAAGCTCCGCGCGCCGGCGTGCGCCGTCGAGCTGCCGATCGGCAAGGAGGAGAATTTCAAGGGCGTGGTGGACCTCGTCGAGATGAAGGGGATCGTCTACGACGAGGCGTCGGAAGGCGTGGAGTTCACGACGGGCGAAGTGCCGCCCGACCTGAAGGACGAGGCCGAACTCGCGCGCGCGGAGCTGTGCGAAAAGGTGGCCGACCTCGACGAAGAGTCGATGGAGCCGTATCTCGAAAACGGCGATCTGACGGCCGAACAGCTCCACGCGGCGATCCGCCGCCTGACGCTCGCGAACAAGTTCGTGCCCGTGCTGTGCGGCAGCGCGTTCAAGGACAAGGGCGTGCAGCCGCTGCTGGACGCGGTGGGCCGCTACCTGCCTTCGCCCGCCGAACGCCCGGCGGTGGTCGCCACGGACCTCAAGAGCGGCGAACCGGTGACGCGCAGGCACGAATCGAAGGAGCTGCTCACGGCCCTCGTGTTCAAAATCGCCACGGACACCTACGGGCGGCTTTTCTTCGTGCGCGTGTACGGCGGCGTTCTGAAGAAGGGCGCGAACGTCTACAACCCGCGCACGAAAAAGCGCGAGCGCGTGATGAAAATCGTCCGGCTCTTCGCGGACGAACGCACGGAGGTGGAGGAGCTCCACGCCGGCGACATCGGCGCGATCGTGGGCCTCAAGGAGGCGACCACCGGCGACACGTTGTGCGCGGAAATGAAGCCGTGCCACCTCGAGCGCATCACCGCGCCGCAGCCCGTGATGTTCCTCGCCATCGAGCCGAAGAGCGGGGCCGACAAGGACAAGCTCGTCGACTCCATGCGCGAACTCGCGGCGGAAGACCCCACCTGCCAGTTCCGCGAGGACGAGGAAACGGGGCAGACGATCCTTTCGGGCATGGGCGAACTGCATCTGGAAATCCTGGTGGACCGCCTGAAGCGCGAATTCAAATGCGCGGCGAACGTGGGCAAGCCGATGGTCTCCTACGTGGAGACGGTGACGCGGCCGGCGCGGAAGGAATTCACCTTCGACCGCGAACTCGGCGGCAAACGGCACGCCGCGACGCTGGCGATCGAAATCAAGCCGCTGGAGCGCGGTTCCGGGCCGAAGGTGTCCGTCTCGCGCGAGGTGAAGATGGCGCTGCCCGATCCGAAGCTCGAGGCGGTGATCGAGCAGGGGCTTCTGGACGGCGTGGCCACGGGCGTGCTCGCGCGCTATCCGATGACGGACCTCGAGGTGACCGCCGCGGGCGCGACGCTGGTGGATCCGGAAATTTCGGACGAAATCGCGTTCCGCGGCGCGGCCGTGATGGGGTTCCGCGAAGCGGCCGAGGCGGCGTGTCCGGAATTCCTGGAGCCGATCATGAAACTCGAAATCACCGCGCCGCCGGAATCGGTGGGCGAGGTGCTGGGCGACTTGAACGTGCGCCGCGGATCCGTGCTGGACATGGTCCAGCGCGACGACGTGCAGATCGTGCACGCGCGCGTGCCGATGGCGAAGATGTTCGGCTATTCCACGGCGATCCGTTCGCTCACGAAAGGGCGAGCGTCGTATTCGATGGAGCCGGATTCGTTCGCGCTCGTGCCCAAGAGCGTGCGCGAGGAACTTTTGGCGAGGTAGGCGCGGAAACCGACGCGCGAATTCAGAAGACGAGGAGAACGGGAAAATGATCCGGGTGAACGAAAACTACTTGAAAATCCAGGCGAGCTACCTTTTCACGGAAATCGCGCATCGCGTGAAGGCGCACCAGGAGGCGCATCCCGAGGCGAAGATCATCCGGCTCGGCATCGGCGACGTCACCGAGCCGCTGGCCCCCGCGGTGATCGCGGCGATGCACAAGGCCGTGGACGACGAAGCGACGCGCGAGCGGTTTTACGGCTACGGCCCCGAGCAGGGCTACGCCTTTCTGCGCGAAGCGGCGGCGCGCGACGATTTCCGGAGCCGCGGCATCGACGTGGCGGCGGACGAAATCTTCATTTCCGACGGCGCCAAATGCGATTGCGGCAACGTCCAGGAGCTTTTCGGTCCGGACGTGAAGATCGCGGTGACGGACCCCGTCTACCCCGTGTACGTGGACACGAACGTGATGGCGGGCCGCACGGGCGCGAACGAGAACGGGCGCTATGGCAAGCTCACGTACCTCGACTGCAACGCGGCGAACGGCTTCGTGCCCTCGCCGGCGGACCTCAAGGAGCCGGTGGACGTGGTCTATTTGTGCTATCCGAACAACCCCACCGGCGCCACGGCCACCAAGGAGCAGCTCCAGGCGTGGGTGGACTGGGCGATCCGGGAGAAGGCGCTGATCCTCTTCGACGCGGCGTACGAGGCGTTCATCCGCACGCCCGGGATTCCGCACTCGATTTACGAATGCGCGGGCGCGCGCGGGTGCGCGATCGAATTCCGCAGCTATTCGAAGACGGCGGGCTTCACGGGCGTCCGCTGCGGCTACACCGTGGTGCCGAAGGGGCTCGTGGGCTACGCGGCGGACGGAACGCCGGTGGAGCTGCGCCCGTTCTGGACGCGGCGGCAGACCACGAAGTTCAACGGCTGCAGCTACGTGACGCAGCGCGGAGCGGAGGCGGTGCATTCGCCCGAAGGCAAGGCGCAGACGCGCGCGACGATCGACTTCTACCTCGAAAACGCGCGGCTCGTGAAGGAGGCGCTGCTGGCGCGCGGCTACGACGTGACGGGCGGACACGATTCGCCGTACCTGTGGGTGAACGTGAAGGGCGACAGCTGGGCGTTCTTCGACAAGCTGCTCAAGGAGGCGAACGTGGTGACCACGCCGGGCGCCGGCTTCGGCAAGGCCGGCGAGGGGTACATCCGCATTTCTGCGTTCAATTCGCGCGAAAACGTGCTCGAGGCGATCAAGCGGCTCGAAAAGGTTCTGGGGTGAGGAACATGGCTGGAGAAACGAAGGAAAAGCTCCTCGAAGTCGAGGAAGTGAAGCAGCGGATCGAGGCGCTCAAAACGAGCGTGGCGGAAATGGCCGCGTACGTCGGCGTGGACGAGCGCCGCCGGAAGCTGGCGGATCTCGAAGCGCAGCAGGCGGACGGCGATTTCTGGAGCAACCAGGCGAAGGCCAAGGAAGTGATCGCCGCCACGAACGCCGAGCGCGCCTACGTGCAGCCGTTCGACGCGCTTTCGAAAACGGTGGAAGACGCCGCCGTGATGCTCGAACTCGCCGAGATGGAGGAAGGCCCCGCGCAGCAGACGGCGCTCAAGGACACGCTCGCCGAGTGCGCCAAGGCCGACGAATTCTTCGCGAAGCTCCGCATGCAGTCCCTGCTGGGCGGCAAATTCGACGCGTGCAACGTGTTCGTGAAGCTCCACGCCGGCCAGGGCGGCACGGAAGCGTGCGACTGGGTGACGATGCTCTACCGCATGTACAAGCGCTACGCGGAAGACCAGGGCTGGAAGATCGAAGAATACGACAGCCAGCCCGGCGAAGAGGCGGGTCTCAAGGACGTGTACTTCCGCATCGAGGGTTCCTACGCGTACGGCACGATGAAGGCCGAGCGCGGCATCCACCGGCTGGTGCGCATTTCGCCGTTCGACGCGAACAAGCGCCGCCAGACGTCCTTCGCCTCCGTGGAAACGGTCGCGGAAATCGCGGACGACATCGAGGTGGAGATCAAGGACGAAGACCTGCGCATCGACACCTACCGTTCCGGCGGCGCCGGCGGCCAGCACGTGAACAAGACGGATTCCGCCGTGCGCCTGACCCATCTGCCCACGGGCATCGTGGTGGCGTGCCAGAAGGAACGCTCGCAGCACATGAACAAAGAGAAGGCCATGAACATGCTCAAGGCCCAGCTCTACGAATACTACGAAGACCAGAAACGCGCGGAGATGGACCGCTTCTACGGCGCGAAGAGCGCGAACGGCTGGGGGTCGCAGATCCGGTCGTACGTGTTCTGTCCGTACACGATGGTGAAGGACCTCCGCACGGAAGTGGAAACGTCGGACGTGGACGCGGTGATGGACGGCCACATCCAGCCGTTCGTCGAAGCGTGGCTCCAAATGCAGGCGAAGGCGAAGTGATGAAAACGCTGGTGGTGGAACGCAGCACGGAAACGCAGAGCGTGGCGCTCGTCGCGGACGGCGCGACCATCGGCAAGGTGTTTCCGGCGTTGGGCGTGCGCAACGCCGGCTGGTGCGTCAAAGTGCGCGACTTCCTGGCGGAACGCGGACTCGCGTTCAAGGACCTCGACCGCTTCGTGGTGGGCACGGGGCCCGGTTCGTTCGCCGGCGTGCGCGCGGCGATCGCGTTCGCGCAGGGCTGCGCGCTGGGCGCGGGCAAGCCGTACGCGTTCGGCATCCCCAGCGCGTACGCGTTCGCGCGCGCGGGGAAGCGCATCGCCGTGGTGGGCGACGCCCGGCGCGGACAGCACTGGATGATCGCGTTCGACGGCCACGCGGTGGCGCGCGATTTCGCGCTTTTCGGGAAGGAAGAGCTTTACGCGGCCGTGCCCGAGGATTGCGCGGTGGCCACGCCGGACGGCGCGCGCATCGGCGATTTGCTCGCGTCGGTTTTCGGCGACCGCTTTCTGGGGCCGGGAGTGCCGCTGGCGGAACGGCTCGCGGAGGCCGCGGAAGCGAATCCCGCCGCGCTCAAACCCGAACCGCTGCC
>JAKSOX010000140.1 GCA_024405335.1 Kiritimatiellia bacterium | reverse complement strand
AACCGTTTCATCTGCCCGACATTATACCATAACCGCCGTTGCCACCGCAACGGCACGTTCACACCAACCGCAATGCACAAATTTGGCACCCATAGAAGAAATCGATCTATAGGTGCCAAAACTCGCCATCGTCACCCTGCAATTAACATGATCATGCAATCGCCGTATCGAATGTTCCTCGCTCGGCAAGAGGATGTCTTTGACGCTCTCGTGTATGCCCAGCGGCGAACCGCTTTCAATGTAATGGCATCTGCCGCACTTGACAAGCGGCTTAATCGCCTCTGTCATGGCGTGCGACTTGCCGTTTCACGAACAGCGCCAGCGGCTTTCGCCGGAAATCGGAACGTCGTCGTTTTCCGCGATGCGCGGTTTCAGCACGCGGCAGCCGATGGAGGAAAGTTTTTCCGAAAGCAGCGCGAACTGCGCGTCGTCCTCGTACGTGCCCGTGATCGCGCCGCCTGATCCCGCGAACTTCGCGCTCGCGCCCGAACTGCGGGCGACGTGCACCATGCGGCGGTTTTCCTCAGACACGTCGAAAATCCTGTCGCGCAAGTCGAAATTCGCGTTCACCAGCGCCGGCAGTTCGTCCAGCCGTCCAGCCACGATCGCGTCGCGGCCGCGCTGCGCGATGTCCGCGAATTCCGACATCGCGCCGACCACGTCGCGTTTGCGCTCTTCGAACATCAGCTTCACCTTCTTGTGCGCCCGGCCGCTTTCCTCGGCGCGCGCGGGGTCGTAGGCGACGTACAGGTTCGGCATCGACTTCGGGTCGAGGCGCTCGTACCGGCCGCACTCGTGCGCTTCCACGTACGCCTTCTCGAAATCCATGAACACGACGCCGTTCCACATCTGGATGACGCGGTCCTGGAAGCCGCAGGCGATGCCGAGTTCGTTGCGTTCGGCGTTCAGGCAGATCGTGGGAGCGTAGTCGGCTGGAACGTCGACGCCGTAGAACTTCATCAGCGCCTTGAGCATCGCGGAGCAGATCGCGCTCGAACCGGAAAGCCCCACGAGCCGCGGCACGTTGATCTTGTACTCCACCGTGAAGTTGCGGCCGCCCACGTCGAAGCCGTGCGTGAAACAGTATTCGAAAAAGAGCTTCGCCACCGCCTTGAGCATGCGGATGCCGCCATAGTAGCCGAAAAGCCGCAGATCGTGCACCAGCTTTTCAGGAGAATCGAACGTCGCGTCGTCCACCTCGCCCGGCACGAACCGGAGCCGCGCGCTTTCCGTGAGGCGCAACTGCACGCCGAAATCGGCGAACGCATACGACAGCGTCTTGCCGAAGTAGCCGTCGCTCGGATTGCCCAGAAAACCGGCGCGCGCGAAACTGCGCGTTTCAACCACGTCCATGATACGCCTCCAACGCCTTGAAGTACCCCTCGGGGTCGCCGATGTCCTGACGCGCGCCAGAATAGACGCACCCGTACACGGGATGCTCGCCGAGCATGCGGCGGATGGCGTCCGTCAACTGGATTTCGCCGCCCTTGCCGGGCGCCTGGTCCGCCAAATAGCCGAAAACCGAGGGACCGAGCAGATAGCGTCCGGAAATCGCGGCGTCGCCGGGAGCGTCCTCGGGGGACGGCTTTTCGACGAGGTCGACGACGCGGCCGTCCGCGTCGAGCGCGGCGACGCCGTAGCGCGAAACGCGCTCGCGCGGAACGCGCTTCAGGCCGATCACGCCCGCGCCGCCGTGCGCGCGCGAAACGGCCGCCATTTCAACGCACGGGTTGGGACCCGTCACCACGGCGTCGCCCAGCAGCACGAACGCGGGCTCTTCTGGGCGGCCGGCGCACGCCACGGCGTGGCCGAGCCCCTTCTGCTCGAGCTGGTAGGCGAAACGCACGGGAACGCCCACGTCGACCTGTTCGAAATAGCGCCGGACGAGTTCTTTTTCGGGCGAAATGACGATCGCGATTTCGCGCGCCCCCGCCGCCACCGCCTCTTCGGCGATCACCTGGATGGCGGGCTTCGCTCCGAACGGCAGCATTTCCTTCGGCACGACTTTCGTGACCGGCGCGAAGCGCGTGCCCTTGCCCGCCGCGGGAATGATGGCGATCATTTGAGGAACCTCCCCGTCAACGATTCGGGGCAGGCCGCCACGTCGGCCGGCGTGCCCGCGCACACGATTCGCCCGCCGGCGTCGCCGCCGCCGGGCCCGAGATCCACGATCCAGTCGGCGCATTTCATCACGTCCACGTTGTGTTCGATCACCACCACCGTGTTGCCCTGGTCGCGCAGTCCCAGCAGCAGCTTCATCAGTTTCGCGACGTCGTCGAAATGCAGCCCCGTCGTCGGCTCGTCCAGAAGGTACAGCGTCTTGCCCGTGGAACGGCGCGAGAGTTCCGTGGCCAGCTTGATGCGCTGCGCTTCGCCGCCGGAAAGCGTGGTGGCCGACTGGCCGAGCCCGAGGTATCCGAGCCCCACGTCGGAAAGCGTGCGCAGTTTCTTCGCGAGCCGCGGCACCTTGGCGAAGAATTCGCACGCCTCCGCGACGGTCATGTCCAGCACGTCCGCGATCGACTTGCCGGCGTATTTCACTTCCAGCGTTTCGCGGTTGAAACGCCGCCCGCCGCACTGTTCGCAGGTGACGTAGGCGTCCGGCAGGAAGCTCATCTCGAGTTTCGTGACGCCGTCGCCGCCGCACGTCTCGCAGCGGCCGCCCTTCACGTTGAAACTGAAGCGCCCCGGACCGTACCCGCGCGCCTTGGCGCCTTCGGTTTGCGCGAAGAGGTCGCGCACGTCCGAAAAGAATCCCACGTAGGTCGCGGGGTTGGAACGCGGCGTGCGGCCGATCGGCGACTGGTCGATTTCCACGACCTTGTCGAAAAATTCCGCGCCCGTCAGTTTCTTGAACTTGCCGGGCTTCGCCTTCGCGTGGTAGAAGCGCCGCAGCATTTCGCGCTTCAGCGTTTCGTCCACGAGCGTGGACTTGCCGGAACCGCTCACGCCGGTCACCACGGTGAACGCGCCCACGGGAATCTTCAGCGTGACGTTCTTGAGGTTGTGTTCGCAACAGCCGGAAACGGCGAGGAAGTCCTTCGGCTTGGAAAGCGGTTTGCGGGCGGGATCGGCCGCCACGCCAGCGATCGACTTGCGCCCCGCGAGGTAATCCGCCGTGAGCGTCTTCGCCGCGAGCAGCCCCGCGAAACCGCCCTGGTACACCACGTTGCCGCCGGCGCGTCCCGCGCCCGGTCCGAGGTCCACGATCCAATCGGCCGCGCGCATCATCTCCGCGTCGTGTTCGACGATCACCACGGTGTTGCCGCGCTCCTTGATGCCCTTGAGCGTGGCGATGAGGCGCTCGTTGTCCCGCGGGTGGAGCCCGATCGTCGGCTCGTCGAGCACGTACAGGACGCCCGTCAGGCCGCTGCCGATTTGCGTCGCCAGGCGGATGCGCTGCATTTCGCCGCCCGAGAGCGACGAACTGGAGCGGTCGAGCGTGAGGTAGTCGAGTCCCACGTCGTTCAGGAAGCCGAGCCGCTTCACGATTTCGCGCAGCACGTCCTTGAGCCCCGCGGGCGGCGGTAGTTTGGCGAAGAATTCGAGCGCGTCGCGCGCCGGCATCGCCATAACCTCCACGATCGTCTTGCCGCCCACCGTCGCCGCGCGCGATTCCGGACGCAGCCGTGCGCCGCGGCAGGCGGGGCAGGTGCGGTCGCTCTGGTAGCATTCGAGTTTCGTGCGCTGCTCGTCCGTCTCCGCCTCTTCGAGGCGTCGCTGCAGGTACGCGAGCACGCCCTCGAAGGGACGGTCCTCGCGCCGCCAGGGCAGCACGAGGTCGTCGCTGAAGCCGTGCATCATGCGATGGCGGAAATCGTCCGGAATATCCTCCCACGGGGTCGCCAGTTTCACCTTGTACTGCTTGGCGATCTGCTCGAGGAGCGCGTTGTAGTACATGATCGCGTTGTGGCCGGCGCGACGCCACGGGTGGATGCATTCGCGCAGGGGCAGCGACTTGTCGGGCACCACGAGGTCTTCGTCGAAATAGTAGATCGCGCCCAGACCGCCGCATTGGGGACAGGCCCCGAACGGCGAATTGAAGGAGAAATTGCGCGGCTTGAGTTCGTCGAAGCTGATGCCGCATTCGGGGCACGCGTTCTTCTCGGAAAACGTGCGCGGCGGCAAATCGGCGCCGACGGGCTCGGCGAAAAGCAGTCCCTGGCCGGCCTTGAGCGCGAGTTCGACGGAATCGGTGAGGCGCGTCCGGTCGCACGGCAGCGACAGGCGGTCCACCACCACGTCGATCGAATGCGCCTTCTTCTTGTCGAGTTCCGGCAGCTCTTCGACGGGATGCGTCGTGCCGTCGATGCGCACGCGCGCGAACCCCTGGCGGCGGATTTCCGCGAGCGTGTCTTCGTGGCGGCCCTTCTTGCCCTTCACCACGGGCGCGTAGAGAATCAGGCGTTTCACGCCGGGAAAGGTCTTGGGGTCGAGAATCGCGTCCACGATCTGCTCGGCGGACTGCCGCCGCACGGGGCGGCCGCACTGCGGGCAGTGCGCCTCGCCCGCCGCGCCGTAGAGGATGCGCAGATAGTCGTGGATTTCCGTGACCGTCGCCACGATCGAACGCGGATTGCCGCCGGACGTGCGCTGCTCGATCGCGATCGCCGGCGAGAGCCCCTCGATCTTTTCGACGTCGGGCTTTTCCATGCGGTCCAGAAACTGGCGCGCGTAGGCGGAAAGCGATTCCACGTAGCGGCGCTGGCCCTCGGCGTAGAGCGTGTCGAACGCCAGGGAGCTCTTGCCGCTGCCGGAAAGCCCGGTCACCACGGTGAGCAAATTGCGGGGAATGGTGACGTCCACCCCCCGCAGGTTGTGCATGCGCGCACCCCAGATTTTCACGTCGCCCATTTACTGGTCTTCCGTCACGCGCTTGATTTCGCGGATGCTGGTGACGCCCTGGAACACCTTGTGCCAACCGTCCTCGCGCAGCGTTTTCATGCCCTTGGCGAGCGCGAGGTCGCGGATCTGCGTCGCGTTTTGCCGCTTGATGATCGCGGATTCGATGTCGTCGTCGACCTCGAGCACCTCGAAAATCGCGCGACGCCCCTTGTAGCCCGTCTTCGAACACTGTTCGCAGCCCGCGGGCTCGTAGACGGTTTGGCTTTCCGGCGGGTACGACAGATCGTAGTACTTCATGTCCAGCGGCACGGCGCGGCGGCACTTCGGGCACAGACGGCGCGTGAGTCGCTGGCCCATGATGCCGGCCACGGCGGACGCGATGAGAAACGGCTCCACGCCCATGTCCGTCAAGCGCGGGAACGCGCCGGCGGCGTCGTTGGTGTGCAGCGTGGAAAACACCATGTGGCCAGTGAGGGAGGCGTTGATCGCGATTTCGGCCGTTTCGCGGTCGCGGATTTCGCCCACCATGATCTTGTCCGGGTCCTGGCGCAGGAAGGCGCGCAGCGTGCGGGCGAAGTCGAGGCCGATGTCCTTGTTCATCT
>JAKSOX010000014.1 GCA_024405335.1 Kiritimatiellia bacterium | reverse complement strand
TCTACAACTGGCTTTACGCGCGCCACGTCGGCGGCAAGTTCCTGCTGCGCGTGGAAGACACGGATCTCGAGCGTTCCACGCCCGAGGCCATCCAGACGCTGCTCGAATGCATGCAGTGGCTGGGGCTCGACTACGACGAGCCCGCGTTCTACCAGACGAAGAACGTGAAGCGCCACATGGAGTGCGTCGAAAAACTGCTCAAGGACGGTCGCGCCTACGAGTGCGAAAAGACCTCCAAGGACGGCAAAACCGGCAAGGTCGTGATGTTCCGCATGCCCAAGGAGGGCGTGGTCGAATACGACGACCTCGTGAAGGGCCACATGTCGAAAAAGGCGGAGGACACGCAGGATTTCGCCATCGTCCGCAGCGACGGGTCGCCCATTTTCCACATCGCCAACGTGGTGGACGACATCGACCAGCGCGTCACGCACGTGATCCGCGGCGACGACCACGTGGAAAACACCTTCAAGCACATCGAGCTGTTCAAGGCGCTGGGCGCGAAGCCGCCGAAGTACGGGCATCTTTCGATGATCGTGAACGCGCAGGGCAAGCCCTATTCGAAGCGCGACGGCGCGGCGTTCGTGGGCGAGTTCCGCGAGCAGGGCTACCTGCCCGAAGCGCTCTTCAACTACCTGCTGCTCCTGGGCTGGAATCCAGGCGACGAACGCGAAGTCCTGACGCGCGAGGAGATGGTGAAGCTCTTCACGCTCGAAGCGGTGCACGTCACGGCGGCCAGGTTCGACGTCAAAAAGCTCCAGTGGATGAACGGCGAATACGTGAAGCGCCTGCCGCGCGAGACGTTCAAGAAGGAGCTCGTCGCGCGCGTCGAGGCGGGCGGCTACGCGATTCCGGCGGGCTTCAACCTCGATCTCCTGGCCGACCAGCTGCAGGTTCGCACCAAATTCCTCACGGACGTTCCCGGCAACTGCGGCTATTTCTTCACGGACGATTATCCGTTCGACGAGAAGGCCGTGGAAAAACGCCTGAAGAAGGAAGGCGTCAAGGATACGCTGGAAGACCTCGCCAACCGTTTCGAGAAGCTCGAGCCGTTCACTACGGCGGCAGGCGAGACGATGGTGAAGGAACTTTCGCAGGGCAACGGCATGGGACCGTGGGTGCATCCGATCCGCGTGGCCGTTTCCGGCCGCATGGAAGGTCCTGGGCTTTTCGAAATGCTCGAGTTGCTCGGCCGCGAGAAGACGGTGGCCCGTCTCCGTCGGGCCGCGGCCATGCTCTGATGACCTTCGCGCTGTCCACGAACTGGAACAACGGACGCCTCGAAGACGGGGCGGCCATCGCCGACGAGGCGTTGGAACTCGGTTTCGATTCGCTGGAACTCGGTTTCCGCACGACGCCGGAACAGCTGGACGGCTTCCGACGGCGATTGGACAGGATGCCGGTGACGAGCGTGCACGCATACTGCCCCGTGCCGCCGGGCGCGCCTTCGGGACATCCGGAACTCTACCAGCTCGCGTCCACCAACCCGGACGTCCGCGCGCTCGCGCGCATCCACCTCAAGAAGACGTTCGCGCTGGCGGCGGATCTGGGGGCGCGCGCGGTGGTGTTCCACGCGGGGTACCGTCCGAAACCGTTTCCGTGGCCGTTCGGGCGTTTCACGCCGGACGTCGGCGCGCTGTTCCGCGCCGAGTTCGAGAAGCTCGCGCCGGAGCTGGAGAAGCTCGGGCTCGTGCTGTGTCTCGAAAACCTGCCGCGGCCGAACGCCTACCCGAACGCGGACGAAGCGGAGGCGTTGATGAAGGATTTCGCGGGTGCGCCTCTTAAACTGTGGTTCGACACTGGCCATGCACGCGTGCGCGAAACGAACGGCTGGGCCGCGCCGGCGGCGGACGTCGCCAAACGGCTCGGGGATTTCGTCCACGGCATGCACCTGAACGACGTGGTGGACGTTTGCGACGACCACCTCGCACCCGGCGACGGCAAGGTGGATTTCGCGGCGCTCGGGCCGTTGGCGGGAAAAGTCGCGCTGCGCGTGTTCGAACCGCGCGAGCACGTCGCCCGCGACCGCCTCGCCGCGGGTTTGGCGCACGTTCGTGCCGTCTGGAGCTGACATCGCCGTCTGCATTTTTCGTGCGCAAAAGCATTGACTTTTGGCGTCGTTTGGCGTATCATTGTCGCGTTTTTTCACGGAGGTCTCGGGCTTCCGCGTGAATTCTTTTGGTTTTTTGACAAAAAAAGGAGTGGAAAATGGCCGACAACATGCTGTTGACGATGGTGACGTACATCGAACGGGAGAATGGAGTGGACCGCGAGCGCGTGTTGACGGCCATTGAAGAAGCCATCCGCAAGGCGGCGGCCAGGAATCCGCTGGTCACGAACGATTTGCGCGTCGAAATCGACCGCAAGACGATCACGCTCCACGTCTACGACACGATGGTCGTGTCCGACGAAGACACCGGCACGGGCTTCATTTCCGTCGCCCGCGCGCGGCGCATCGATCCCGAAGCGCAGGAAGGCGACACGCTCGAAATCGAAATCCCCGCCGAGAAGCTCGGCCGCATCACGGCGCAGACCTCGCGCCAGACGTTCATGCAGCGCATCCGCGAGGCGATCCGCGACAACACGTTCAACGATTTCAAGGGCCGCATCGGCGAAATCGTGTCCGGCACGGTTTCGGGCCAGAACCGGCACGACCTCTACGTGATGGTGGGCAAGACGGAAATGATCCTGCCCGCGCGCGAACGCATCCCCACGGAAGAGTATTCGGTGGGCGATCCCATCCGCGCGATCGTCAAGGACGTGAAGTCCGACGCCAACGGTCCGGCGGTGACGTTGAGCCGTGCGAGCGGCGAGTTCGTGCGTACGCTTTTCCGTCTGGAGGTCTCCGAAATCGCCGACGGCGTGGTGGAGATCATGGGCGTGAGCCGCGACCCCGGCTACCGCTCGAAACTCGCGGTGCGCACGATGGACGACAAGGTCGATCCCGTGGGCGCCTGCGTGGGCCTGCGCGGAGCGCGCGTCCGGAACATCGTCCGCGAACTGAGCGGCGAGAAGATCGACATCGTCCGCTGGTCCGACGACATCAAACAATACGTCGCCCAGGCGCTCGCGCCCGCGAAGCTCGAGAGCGTGGAAGTCGATCCCGACGGCGAGAACACGGTGCACGTCACGGTCGCGCCCGACCAGTATTCCCTGGCGATCGGCAAGCGCGGCCAGAACGTGCGTCTTTCGTCCAGACTGGTGGGCTGGCACGTGGACGTGACGAAGGCGATGAACCTCGCCTCTTTCGAAGACCAGAAGGCCGAAGCCGTCAAGAACCTTGCCGAGATGTTCTCCATCTCCACGGCGCAGGCGACGCAGCTTGCCGACGCCGGCTTCCTCACCGTGGAGGGCATCTTGGAAACGGACGTGGAGGATTTCGCGGCCGCGACTGGTCTGGACGACGTCACCGCGCACGGACTCTACGCCGCGGCGCAGGCCGTCGCGGAACTCACTGGCGGCCTGGCCGCCGACGAGAACGAAGGCGAGGCCGCGGCCGAGGACACGGCCGACGCCGAGTGAGCGGAGTTCGTGGCGTTTGACGGTCGGTTCGATGGGAAGAGGGATTCAAGTCATGAGAGTATATGAATTCACCCGCAAAACGGGCGTGTCGTTCGCGAAGGTCATGGAGCTGGCCGAAGCAAACGAGGTCGATGTCTATTCGCCGCTGAGCGAATTGGAGCCCGCAGACGTGGAAACGCTGAACGCGGCATTCCTGAAGTCCGGCCCCGAGACGTTGCGCGCCGAAGCGCAGGCCGTTGCCGACCGCCGTCAGGCGAAGGCCGAAAAGGCGGCCAAGGCGCAGAACGCGCGCAACCGCAAGCAGGCGGACGAACTCGAGGCCCGTCGCCAGCGGGCGATCGTTGCCTACAAGAACGGCGGCGGCAAGATCGCGATGCCCGAGACGGCCAAAGCCGCCCCCGTGGCGGCGCCCAAAAAGCCGGTTCACGAGGAAATCACGCTTGATTTG
Organism: Kiritimatiellia bacterium; assembly: GCA_024405335.1. Taxonomy (GTDB): domain Bacteria; phylum Verrucomicrobiota; class Kiritimatiellia; order RFP12; family UBA1067; genus UBA1731. Next base: position 15,284 of record JAKSOX010000014.1, on the reverse strand, counting down.
CCGCAGATGCCCACGGTGTCCATCGACATTTCCGAACCCGAAGACGCACCAGAACCGGTCGAATCGGAAAAAGCCGCGTTCGACCGAGACGACGACGATTTCGACGATTCCGACTATCTCCACGGCAAGGACCGCAAAGCGAAGCCCACGACCAAGACGTCCGCGAAGCAGCAACAGCAGTCCGCGAAGCAGCAACAGCAGTCCGCGAAGCAGCAGCCGCCGAAACAGTCGGTGAAGCAGCAGCTGAAACAAGCGGTGAAGGCCGTCGGGTCGGCGGCGAAAGCCGCCGTTCCGGCCAAGGGCGCGATCGCGATCAAGGTGTCGCCCGGCAAGCCGGCGGTTTCCGCGTCCAAGCCCGGGGCGAAGTCCGCCGCGCCGGCTTCTCAGCGCGTGGGCGGCATTCGCGCCGGTTTCTCGAGCGTTTCGATGAAGACGAAGCCCGCCGTGCAGGCGGCGCCGGCGGTGACGGTGTCCGTCACCAGCCGCGAGATTTCGATTCGCGGCGCGGTGGTCGTTAAGGAACTCGCCACCAAGCTCGGAGTGCGTCCGAACCGCCTGATCGCGGACTTGATGCAGCTCAAGGTGCTCGCGTCCATCAACCAGCGCGTCGAACCCGACGTGGCGACGAAGGTGGCGCAGAAGTACGGCTACAAGGTGAACGTGGAGCACGCGCGCGACGCGGCGAACAAGAAGCCCGTGCTGAAGGCGATCGACGCGGACGACGAGATCCCCGAGGACAAGCCCGAGCAGATGCTTCCGCGCGGGCCGGTGGTGACGTTCCTCGGCCACGTGGACCACGGCAAGACGACGCTCATGGACTACATCCGCCACACGAAAGTCGCGGCGGGCGAAGCCGGCGGCATCACCCAGCAGATTTCCGCCTACCAGGTGGACGTGCAGGGCCGCAAGATCACGTTCCTCGACACGCCCGGCCACGCCGCGTTCAACGCGATGCGACAGCGCGGCGCCCAGCTCACGGACATCGCCGTGATCATCATCGCGGCGGACGACGGCATCATGCCGCAGACGCAGGAAGCCATCAAGTTCGCGCGCCAGGCCGGCGTTCAGATCATGGTGGCCATCACCAAGTGCGACAAGCCCACGGCCGATCCGATGCGCGTGAAACAGATGCTCCAGAAGGAAGGCCTCACGCCCGAGGACTGGGGTGGCGACATCGTGTGCTGCGAAGTTTCCGGCACCACCGGCAAGGGCGTGGACAATCTGCTCGAGATGATGCTCCTGCAGGCGGACGTGCTCGAACTCACCGCGAACCCGAACCGCCGCGCGAACGGCTACGTGATCGAGGCCGAACTCGAACAGGGTTTCGGTCCATCCGCTATGGTGCTCGTTTCTGGCGGCACGCTCAAGGTGGGCGACGCCGTCCTCGTTGGCGAATACTTCGGCAAGGTCCGTTCGCTAATCGACGACCACGGCCGCCGCGTCAAGGAGGCGCTGCCGGGAACGCCAGTCAAGGTCACTGGCCTTTCCGGCGTGCCCGAAGCCGGCGCCGAGTTCCGCGTGATGCTGGACGAAAAACGCGCCCGCACGCTTGCCGAGGAAACCGCGCGCCTGCGCAAGGAAGAGGAACTTTCCCACACCAAGGCCGCCTCTTTGGACGACCTCCTGAGCCAGATGGGGACGGACGGCAAGCGCGAGCTTTCCGTCATCGTCAAGTCCGACACGCAAGGTTCGCTCGAGGCGATCGTCAACGCGCTGCGCGAAATCAAGAGCGACAAGGTTTCGCTCAAGATCATCGGCACCGGCACGGGCAACGTCTCGATGACGGACGTGAAGAGCGCCGCCGCCGGCAAGGCGGTGATCGTGGGTTTCGACATCGGCAACGACTCCGGCGTGCAAGGCCAGGCCCGCCACGACGGCGTGAAGATTTCTTCGTTCCGCATCATCTACGAGCTCATGGACCACGTCAAGAAGTGCATGCTCGACCTGCTGCCGCCGGAGTACAAGGAAGTGGTGAAGGGACACGCCCTCGTCAAGGCCGTGTACGACATCGGCAAGGTCGGCAAAATCGCCGGTTCGCAGATGCTCGACGGTTCGCTGCTTTCGGCTGGCCGCTACCGCGTGCTGCGCGGCAAGGAGAAGATCTGGGAAGGCAAGCTCCAGTCGCTCAGGCACTTCAAGGACGAGGTCAAGGAAGTGACCGGGCAGCAGGAATGCGGCGTCCACTTCGCGGGTTTCGAGAAGTTCGCGGAAGGCGACACTGTCGAGTGCTTCGTCCTCGAAGAACTTCCGCGTTCGCTTTGAGGCACCGTTTCGGAGAAAGGACGCCGCCATGGGCGTGGACAGACTTGAACGGGTGGATTCGCTGCTGAAGCGGGTGCTGGCGGACGCGATGTTCCGCGTGATGCAGTCCGACGACGTCAATCCCGGGCTCATCACGGTGACTGGCGTGCAATGCGCCAAGAACTTGCGCAACGCCACGGTGCGCGTGAGCGTGTTCGGCGACGAGGCGCTCCAGCAGCGCGCGCTCGGCCACGTGATCCACCACACGCGCGATTTCGAGCGCGTGATCAACCGCGAAGTCCGCATGAAATTCACGCCGGTTCTCCGTTTTGAACTCGACCATTCGCTTGAAAAGGGCGACCACGTGCTGGCGCTTCTGGACACGTTGGACGCGGCGGCGCCCGCGCCGAAGGCGGCGGAAGATGGCGAACCTCGGTAACATCGCGATGCTCGCGGAACTCGACGGCGCGATCCTCGTGGACAAGCCCGTCGGCATTTCCGCGCACGACGTGATGAAGGCGGTGAAAGCCCACTTCAATCTCGTCAAAATAGGCCATGGCGGCACGCTGGACGCCACGGCCAGCGGGCTTTTCGTGTTGCTGCTCGGCGACGCCACGCGCTTCACCAACGACTTGATGGGGGGCGACCGCACGTGGTCGGTGGAACTCGCGCTCGGCCGCGAAACGGACACCGGCGACCGCGCGGGCAATCCCGTCGCGGAGAAGGACGGCGCGTCCGTTTCGCGCGAGGCGTTCGACGCCGCGTTGGCGGAATGGCGCGGCGACGTGTACCAGGCACCGCCCGCGTTTTCCGCCGTGAAACTGCCGGACAAGCCGGGCTACGAAATCGTCCGGACGGCGGAAGGGGACGATCTGCACGAAAAGCTCGTGCACGTGTACAAATACGGCGTGCTCGAATTCGCGCCGCCGAAGGCGCGGTTGGAAATCCGCGCCGCCAAGGGCGTCTCGGTTCGCGCGCTGGCGCGCGACGTCGGCCGCGCGCTCGGCTGCGGCGCGTCCGTCGCGGATTGCCGCCGGCTACGCTGCGGCGGCTGGGACGTCGCGGACGCGACGCCGTTCATGTCGCTGATGAAGCTCGACGCGGTGGATTTCAAAAGCCGTCTCGTTCCCCGCACGGCGTTCCCGCGGCCATGAAACTCGCGATCGGATTCTTCGACGGCGTCCATCTGGGCCATCGCGCGATTCTCTCCGGGGCCGACGCCGCGCTGACGTTCTCGAACCATCCGCTTTCCGTTTTGGCGCCCGAACGCGCGCCGAAACTCATCACTCAGCCGGCGGTTCGTCTGGCGGAACTGAAGAAATGCGTGCCCGCGGTGCACGTGCTCGAATTCGACGCCGCGCTGGCGGCCGTTACGCCGCTTTCCTTCCTGCGTCGGCTGCTGCGCCGGTTTCCGGACCTGGAAGTCGTCCGCTGCGGCGACAACTGGCGCTTCGGCGCGGGCGGAGCGGGCGACGCGCGCTTCCTGCGCGAACGCGGCTTGCGCGTGGAAGTGGTTCCCTACGCCACGTGGCGGGGATTCCGCGTTTCCTCCACGCGCATCCGGTCGGCGCTGGCCGAGGGCGACGTCGCGGCGGCGTCGGCGATGCTGGGCCGCCCATACGCGCTGGAAGGCGCCGTGCGCGCCGGGAAGGGGCTGGGACGCGACCTCGGTTTCCCGACGATCAACGTCGCGCCGGACGCGGAACCGCCGCTTCGCCGCGGCGTGTACGCCGTGGACACGCCCCTCGGCCGCGGTCTCGCAAACTGGGGCGTAGCGCCGTCGGCGGGCGACGCGGCCTGGGCGTCGCCCGTACTGGAAGTGCATCTCGAAAAACGCCCCGAAGCCGTTCCTGGTCGGTTCTCCGCCACGCTCCGCCGCTTTCTCCGCGACGAGCGGAAATTCGAAACCCGCGAAGCGCTGGTGGCGCAAATCGCCGCCGACGCGATGGCCGCGTTCTGAAACCTAAAGTTTCCTTTTCAGCACAGTCCGCCGCGCGCGAACCGCGCCGCCAAAACGGCGCAGGCGCATGCGTCGTACAAGGCGTCGTGCCACGTGCGGCCGGGGCAAAGCGCGTCCGTTTCCTTCTGCAGACCGAACGCCGCGATCAGGTCTCCCAATGCGTGGCTTGGCAGTTTCGGATACCGGGCGCGCGCGAACTGCAGCGTGTCGATCCACGGTCCGAACGCCGTCATCGGCGCGAGTTTCGTGAGCATCGTGCGTTCGGTGGAGACGTTGTGCGCCACCAGCGGACGCCCCACGAGCCGCGCGCTGATTTCGGGCCACAACGCCATCGGTTCGGGCGCGGCGGCGAGTTCCGCGCGGCGTTCGGCGTAACGCCCCACGGCACGCGGCGAAAACGGGCGATCCCCCACGCGGAAAAGCGTTTCCCATTTCGTTTCGGGAACGACTTCGCCGTCCACCACGTCCACGAGCCCCAGCTGCCAGGGTTCGTTCGGCCATCCTTTCACCACGCCGGTGGTTTCGAAATCAAGCACCGTGAACCGCACGTGCGTCACTCCCTGGGATCGGAAACCGTTTTCACCGCCACCGACATGCCGATGCCGGCCAACGCGCCCACCGCGGGCGCGGGATGCGGACAAAACACGAAAAGGCACAAGCCCGCGAAACCGAACCCGAAGAAAACGCGCGACCAAACCGTCCGCGAGCGGGCGTCGAAACGGTGGCGCACGCGGAAACGGTTCGCGTCGACCGGATCCACCAGCAGCGTGCGCGTTCCGGACGGCGCGTCCGCGCGGCTCAAGCGCAGCGGCACGGGATGTTCCGGCAGCCAGCGCCGGCGCAACGAGAATTTGGCTTCGCCGCGGCCGTCCACGCGGGCGACCATTTCGCCGTCCGCGGGGTCGAAGTCGAGCCATGCGTCCACGCCTTCGGCGCCGTGGACCACGAGGTTGAGCCGCCGCGGACGCGCGTCCAGCTCGCGGGCGATTTCGCGGCACCATTCCGCGAGTTCGCCGGGCGTCGTGTCCGCGCCGAAAAAAAGATGCGCGTTCTGGCGGGCGAACCGCCGCCGCCATGCCAGCACGGTTTTCATGCGAGGGACTTCACCATCGCGATTTCGGGACAGGTGAACGGATCCGCGTGCTTCGTGCAGTGGATGCAGCCCGAATAGAGCTTGTGCATCACGCGGCTTTTCGGGGTTTCGCGGAAACCGAGGCGTTCGAAGAAGCCGGGCGCGAACGTGAGCACCAGCGCTTCCGTGGCGCCGAACGCGGCGACTCTTGCGAGAACGCTTTCGACGAGCGCCTGGCCGATTCCCAGTTTGCGGTAGGGCGCGCGCACGGCGACGGATTGGATTTCCACCGTGACGTGCGTGTGCACGCCGATTTCCGGCAGCACTGAATACGTGGCGCAGCCGGCGAGTTCGCCGCCCGTTTCCGCGACCACGAAGCGGTCGAGATTGGCGACCACGTCGCCCATCGGTTTCGGCACGAGTTCGTCCTTGTGCAGATGGATGAGCGCGAATATCTTTTTGGCGTCCGCCAAACGGGCCGGGCGCAATGTCGTGTTTGTGTTCACGCACGACATTATACCACGCGCCGCGCCAGAGGGGTAGCGGTTCGTGCGTGATTTTTTGGCATTTGCGGCGGTTGCGAAAGCCCTGGACGTGGTATAATGGACGGCAATTTTGACAGGTCCGCTTTCGGGCGGGCGCGGAGGAATTTCAGGAAACATGGCATACGACGAGAGCAACATCAAGCACCTTTCGGACGTCCAGCACATTCGCCGTCGCTACGGCATGTACATCGGGCGCGCTTCCGACGGCACGAATTACGACGACGGCATCTACATGCTGATGAAGGAGGTCATCGACAACTCGATGGACGAATTCATCATGGGCCACGGGCGGCGCGTGGAGATCAAGATCGATTGGGAAGGCGGCGTTTGTTCCGTGCGGGACTACGGCCGCGGCATTCCGCTGGGCAAGGTGGTGGAGTGCGTCAGCCAGTTGAACACCGGCGGCAAGTTCGACACCGAGGCGTTCCAGGCGTCCGTGGGCATGAACGGCGTGGGCACCAAGGCCGTGAACGCGCTGTCCGAATCCTTCTACGTGCGCTCCGTGCGCGACGGCGAATTTTCGGAAGCGCGTTTCGCCGCCGGCGAACTCGCGTCCAAGAAGTCCGGCAAGTGCAAGGATCCGTCCGAACGGAACGGGACTTTCGTGGAGTTCAAGCCGGACGCGACGATCTTCAAGCGCTACAGGTTCCGCGAAGAGCACGTGCTGCGGCGCATGAAGATGTACGCGTACCTCAACGCGGGGCTCGTCATCGACCTGAACGGGCAGCGCATCGTGTCCGAAAACGGCCTCGCCGACCTGATCGCGGACGAGGTCCAGTTCGAGAAGCTCTACAACCCGATCCACTTCCGGTCCAAATCGCTGGAATTCGTGTTCACCCACACGAACCGCTTTTCCGAAGAGTACTATTCGTTCGTGAACGGACAGCACACCACGGAGGGCGGCACGCACCTTTCGGCGTTCAAGGAGGGTCTCACCAAGGCGCTGAACGAATTTTCCAAGAAGAAGTTCGACGGCGACGACGTGCGCGAGGGCATCGTCGGAGCCGTGGCCATCCGCATGCAAGAGCCGGTGTTCGCGAACCAGGCGAAGACGAAACTCGGCTCCGAGGAAATCCGCGCGAAGCTCGTGGCGGACGTGAAGCGCGAGGCCGAGGCGCTGTTCCACAAGTTCCCGTCCGAGGCGCAGAAGCTGGTGGACAAGGTGGAGGACACGGCGAAGCTGCGCAGCCAGCTGAACACGATCAAGAAGCAGGCGCGCGAACGTTCGCAGGCCGTTTCCGTGCGCGTGCCGCAGCTGAAGGACTGCAAGAACCATCTCAAGCTCGACAAGATCAACAAGAAAACCGGCGAGCCCGAAGGCAGCGACACGATGATCTTCCTCACGGAAGGCAAATCCGCCGGCGGCACGCTCGGCAACGCGCGCGACGCGATGAACCAGGCCGTGTTCTTCCTGCGCGGCAAGTGCCTGAACACGTGCGGGCTGAACAAGGACGTGCTCTACAAGAACGCCGAGTTCTTCAACCTCATCAAGACGCTCGACGTGGAGGAGACGCTGGACCACCTGCGCTACGCGAAGATCATCTTCGCGACCGACGCCGACGTGGACGGGCTCCACATCCGCATGCTGCTCACCACGTTCTTCATGCGCTTCTACAAGCAGCTCGTGCTGGACAGGCGCGTGTTCATCCTGGAAACGCCGCTCTTCCGCGTCCGCAAGCCGAAGTCGAAGGACATGCAGTTCTACTGCTTTTCCGACGAAGAACGCGAGGAGGCCATCAAAAAGTGCGGGAAGGGCTGCGAAATCACGCGCTTCAAGGGGCTGGGAGAACTGAACGCCAAGGAGTTCAAGGACTTCATCGGACCGGACATGCGCCTCACGCCGGTGACCTGCTGCGACGACGTGGAAGTGGACAAGACGATCAAGTTCTACATGGGAGCCAACACGCCCGAGCGCAAGGACTACATCATGGACAACATCGTCTGCGACACAAGCGATTTCTGACGGAAAAGAGGAGAAGACATGAAGCGTGCTGCATTGCGTTCAAGGGCGGCGCTCTGCGCCGGGTTGGCGTTTTTCGGATTGGCGGCGTTCGCCGCGAAGGTCGACGTCGCCTACGACCGTCCTGACGGCGCGTATGCCGTCGGCCGGACGGCGACGTTCACCGTGACCGTTTCGGACGACGCCGGGAAGAAGCTCACGAACGGCTGCGTGCGCGCCATGCTGGACAACTTCGGCACGGGCGTCGTGTTGGCCGAAACGCCGTTCGATCTCGCGAAGGCGAATCCGTTCACGGTGTCTGGCGCGCTCTCAGCGCCCGGCTACCTGCGCATCCGGCTCAAATCCGCCGCCGTCGCGGGGTTTCCCCGGAACGCGGGCGACTGGTACGCGGAAAGCGTCGCCGTCGAAGCCGAAAAGCTCCGTCCGCCAACGCCGTGCCCGGAAGATTTCCTCGCGTTCTGGCAGGCCGCCCGCGCGAAGTACGACCGCGATCTGCCCGGCGCGCCGGAGATCCGCCTCGACGAAAAAATGTGCGACGCCACGTGGAACGTGTGGCGCTTCTCGCTCGCCGTGCCCGGCGGCCGCAAGCTGCACGGCTACGTGACGAAGGAGAAGAACGCGCCGAAGGGCCGTTTGCCCGGGCGCGTCCAAATCGCCGCCGCCGGGTTCGGCGGTTGGTCGCAGCTGCCCATCTACGAACGCGGAAACGTCAACCTCGCGATCACCGTGTATCCGTTCGAGCCGGATCCGAAGACGCGCAAGGCGGACTACGACGCGCTCAACGCGGACATGAAGGAAAAGTGGGGCGTGTGGTCGTACCCGAACGCCGGCATCGGCAAATCGCGCGAAGACAGCTTTTTCTACCCCGTGATCCTCGGTTCGTTGCGCGTCATCGACTGGTTCGCTTCGCGCGACGACGTGGATCCGGCGCGCATCGGCTACCAGGGCACGAGCCAGGGCGGAGGACTCGGTTTCGCGGTGACGGCGCTCTCGCCGCGCATCCGGCGTTCCGTGCTGTTCGTGCCGGCGCTCACGGGCCACTACGGCTACAAGGCGGGGCTCGAAAGCGGTTGGCCGCGCTTCGTGGAAAGCCAGCCGGACGCCGCCGCCAAGGCGAACGCCGAGAAGTTCGCCGCCTACTACGACGGCGTCAATTTCGCGCGCTTCGTGAAGGTGCCGATCCGCGTGATCGCCGGACATTCGGACCACACGTGTCCGCCCGCGATGGTGCGCACGGCGTTCAACGTCATAGACTGTCCGGACAAGGCGTTCGAGGGCGGGCTCAAGATGACGCACAGCGTCCACGGTTCGCTCTACGCGAAGTACCTCAAGTGGTTGGGCTCCTTCCCGGCGAAGCGGTGAAGACCGCCAGCGCCGCACCGGACGACATGGCGGGAAACTGCTTGCGCAAATTTGCGTTCTGGCAACAACCGCGCGGGGAAACCCTGGGAAAGGCGGGGGCAGTTCGTTTGACGTCGGAGACGTCCGCGTGTTATAATGGGCGCATGGACAGTACCATTTATCGTGGAAGGGGAACGTCGATGCGCATGTTTTTCGCGGGCGGACTTTGCTTGGCCGCCCGAATGGCCGCGGCAGCGGGTTTCGTCTGGTTGTCGCCTGGCGACCGGAAGGTTTCGGACGAGTATCTCGACGAGGCGAATTTCGCCGAGAAGGCGCCGTACATCGAGGACTACGCGCCCAAGGGGCAGTCGCACTTCGTGCTGCTGCAGAGCCTGAAGCGCCAGGGGGTGCGCATCTACAAGCGCGTCGGCCCGCCGGACGAATACGACACGCCGCAGATCTTCCGCGTGCGCGCGGGATTCGCCGTGACGCGGAGCGAACTCTACGACGGCGTCTACCTCGAAGACGGCGAGAAGAACCTTTCCGCGCCGTTCAAGCAGGCGCTCGCGGCGGCGAAGGAGGACGTGGCGCTCGTGCTGCGCATGCGAGAGCTGATGGAGAAGGTCAAGGCGTCCACCGAGGACTACACGTGCTGGGACGAAACGCGCCGTGCGACGCGGTGGCTGTGGCGGTGGGATCCGGTTTGGGCGGATCCGGACCACATGCGCCTCGAACTCGGTGCGTGGATCCGCCGTTTCGAGGGCCTGCTCGGCGAGAAGCACGGCCCCATGCCCAAGCCGGCCGATCCGATCGCGTTCGAATACGACGCGAAGCACCAGCCGTTCCCCGAGGGCGTGGCGCTCAAGACGGTCATGGCGAAAATCGGCGCCGATCCCGAACCGCTGGGCGACGCCGGCGACGTGACGTTCGCCGTCACCCGCCAGGGCTTTTCCGTGGCGGTCAAGAACGCGAAGGGCAAGGTTCGCCTCGGCCTTTGGACGAACGGCGCAAAGCCGGACGAGTGGCGCCGCTACGACGCCGAGGTCGATCTCGCCCCCGCGCCCGTGCCGCAGCCGGTGAAGTCCCCGGGCTGGGTGCCGTTCCCAGAGCGCGGACTTTTCAACTACGTGGAGCCGCGTTTCCAACGTTTCAGTCCGCAAACCTGGCGGGTGGTCCAGCACGCGGTGTGGGGGCGCAACTACCCCGACATCGGTCTTTCGCACCGCGTCGACAAGTCCAAGGACGGCTCGACCCGGACGGTGACCTTCACCGCCGGCTGGTGGAACTTCTGGGGCTGGTGGCCGGCGGGCACGGTCGGCCGCGTCGATTCGTGGCGCGTCACGGTGACGCAGGACGGCCGCGTGCTGTGCGACGCGCGCGTCAAATGGCCGAAGGGCACGGACGCGTTCGTGTCCATGTACCGCAAATGCGCGCCCGGAAACCTGGAAAAGAGCTGGGCGAGCGCCGTGGACGGGGCCCGCAACCATTGGGCGTATTCGGGCGACGACTACCTCTACAAATTCCCCGCGCCGAAGGAAAAGGAACTGAATTTCCATTTCGGCGACATGGGGTCCGACGGCACGTTCTGGCACAACTACTGCCGGCATTTCGCGGACAAGTCCGCCACGCCGGACCGTCTGCGCACGCTGAACTGGGACTTGTGGGACGAGCGTTTCAATTTCCTCAAAACGTGCTACGCGGGCGGTCCGTTCAAGAAACCGCCGAAGGAGCGGGAAAAGACGGCGGCCGAAACGGCCACGGCGCCGGACATCGACGTGTCGACCGACGAACTCCAGCTCGACGATCCCGAGTGAGCGAAAGGAATTTCCAACCATGAACGCAATGCTTCTTTTGGCCGCGATTTCGCTGTACAAAATCGACCCCTACTGGGTGAATCCCCACATGCACGACGCCAAACCGGACGACGCGACGGAGACATCCGAGCTCAAGGCGTGGGCGGCGCGCGGCGAGTTCGAAAGCGTCTCCTGGGTCGCCTGCGCCGACGGCGATCTGCCGAAATTCGACGTGGTCCGCACGGACCTCGCGGGGCCGGGCGGCGCCAAGCTGCCCGCCTCGGCGATCGACGTCAAGACGGTGAAGGTGTGGTTCCAGCCCGCCGGATTCTGGACCACGACCTGGGCCGGCAACATCTGGAGGCCCGAGCCGATTCCCGCGCTGGTGCTGCACGACGACACCCTCGTGAAGGTCGACTACTCCAACAAGGTGAACTACGTGCGCTTCGACTACACGTCGGGCAGCATCTACACGCGCATGTCCGGACCGGACCGCACGGAGTGGCTCAACTACACGCGGGAACCGCTCGCGGACGCGGAGGACTACGTGCCGTTCACGCTCGAGAAGGGGTTCTACAAGCAGTTCTGGCTCACCTACCACGTGCCCATGGACCAGAAGCCGGGCGTCTACAAGGGCAAGCTGCAGTTCAAGTCCGGCGCGCTGCCGGTGGGCGAACTCGCGCTGGAACTCGAAGTGTACCCGTTCTCGCTGCCGTCGGCGCGCACGCATTACGATTCGTCGCGTCCTTACATGTACGGCGTCATGAACGGCTGCTCCGTCGCCGCGTTCCTCGGCGAAGGCGCCGATCTGAAAGTCGCCGAAAAGAAGGCGTTCAACACCTACAAGCTGATGGCGGACCACAACATCACGCATCCGCACGGGCCGGGCGCGATCCAGGAGCTTTCCACCGACGACTTCGCGGTGCGTTCGCTGTACCTCATGCGCGCGGCGGGGCTGCCGTGCAAACCGCTTTTCGCCGCCGGCACCGTCGACATGAAGGATCCCACCGACGAGGACATGGAGAAGTACGCGAAGCGGATGCGCGCGGCGCTCGACAAGTACCTCGGCCACCACGACGCCTACTACTACGGCATCGACGAAGCGAAGGCGTGGCTCTGCCGCAAGCAGTACGGGCAGTGGAGCGTGCTCAAGAAACACGGCCAGCGCATCATTTCGTCCTACGGCGACCACGGCGAATGCGGCTGGTCGATCGACTGCTGCAACGTGCCAGCCGGGCTGGGGTGCTGGTCCTCCTACGTGTGGCATCGCGACGGCGGCATCGCCACTTCGTACGCCGCGCCGTTCACGGGTCCCGAATGCCCCACCATCTGGCGGCGCACGAAGGGGCTGCGGTTCTACTATTCCGACTTCGACGGCTTCTCCGAATACGTGTTCTACTACCACGCGCGCAACCGCTGGAACGAATTCATCCCCAGCAACGACGGCTACCGTTCGTTCGGGCTCGTGTATCCGTCGCGCACGGGCATGATCGGCACCGTCGCGCTGGAAGCGCTGCGCGAAGGCATGGACGACGTGCGCTACCTGTCGCTGCTGCGTCTGCGCGCCGAAGCCGCGATGAAGAGCGACAAGAAGGACGTGCGCGTCCTCGGCCGCAAGGCGATCTGCTGGATGGACGCGATCGACCCCGAACACGTGCTCGATCTGGACAAATTCCGCCGCGAAGTCGCCAAGCGCGTGATCGACCTCGTCGCGGTGGTGGGTCCCCAGCCGGACGAACCGGCCGTGAAACCCATCGGCGAACTGCCGCCGCACAAGGTCGATTTGATGGCGGCCGACGAATCGAAGCCGATCCAAAAGCGATTGGACGCGTGCGTGGCGGCGAACCGCCTGGATCTCGCGATTCCACTCGCTACGCGGATGCGCAAAGAGGCGGAGACGCCAGCCGAGCGCGCGACCGCCGCCGTTCGGGAGGCGGGTCTGCGCGTGCAGATGCTCGACCGCGCCGGCGCCCTCGCGGTGCTGGACGCGTCGCTCAAGGAACGAGGCCGCTATCCGGCGGCCACGTACGGCCGGCTCATGATCGAGAAGGCGATGGCCTACCTCACGCCCGCGGGCTTCTGCGAGCATTTCGGCCCCGAAAAACTCGCGATCGCGAAAGACCAGCTCGCCCAGGCGCTGGCGATCGCCGGCGTGGAACAGTCGCTGCGCTACAGTTCCGCGCACCGCATGTGCCTGGCGCTGCTCAACTCCGACCATCCCGAAAGCTGCCTCGAATTCGCGCGCAAGTGCGGCGAGGATTTCCATCTTTCGGGCCACTCCTACGGCACGCTCCTGTACACGGGCGTGGAGGCGTACCTCAGGGCCGGCAAGAAGAAGGAGGCGTACAAGCTCCTCAAGGAAGTCAAAAACCTGGGCGGCGGCAATTTGACGGGCGACGTGCGCACGATTTCCGGCACGCTCGGCGAACTCGCCGAGGGCTTCGGCGAATACGAGCAGGCCGTGATCTACTATTCCGACGGCATGAAGAGCTGGCCGCCGAACAACGACGTGTACTATCCGCGGTACAAGGCGGGACTTGCGCGCGTGAGCCGTAAGGCCACGAAAACGCGCACGGTCAAGTCCGACGACAACGTGATGGAAAGCGGCTACGACGTCGACATCAAACTCGACGAGGACTGATTCGCGGGCGGTGCCATGGACGGCGTGCGGCGGCGATGCCGCGCGCGAAAAGGGGGACGGAACTCATGAAAAACGGCATCGTTTTGGCTGTCGCTTTGGCGACGGCCGCGCCTTCGGCCACGTTCGCGCGCGGCGTGTTCATCAACTCGGACGCGTGGAATTTCTTTTTCACGGGCGAGGACTGGCGCGGCTACACGGTCGACCAGCTCAAGCGCGAAATCGAAAAGGACGTGGACTGGTACGCCGGCAAAGGCGGCGTGGAGGCGATTTTCTACAACCTCAACTTCCAGCGCTGCTTCTGGCCCACGAAAGTCGGCACGCCATATTGGAAGGACCTTGAAATCGACGCCGCCACGAACCTGTACCTGCGCGGCGTGAAACTCGGCGCGAAGGACGGCGTGGACGAATACCGCCGCATGTTCCTCACGGCGAAGCCGATGTGGGACGTTTTTCCCGACTTCCTCAAATACCGCTACGAATACTGCCACCGCAAGGGCGTGGAAATGTGGCATTCGCTGCGCGTGAACGACCTGCACCACGCGCAGAAGGGCGCCGAAGGCCGTCCGCAGCACGGCGATTTGTGGCGCACGCGGCCCGATCTCCACCGCGCCGAATACCGCACCGCGGGCAAGCACCAGTGGTCCGACCGCGGCTTCGACTACGGGCTGGAGGAAGTGCGCGCCTACCACCTCGCGCTCGCGCGCGAATATCTGCTGGATTACGAGTCGGACGGCATGGAGCTCGACTTCATGCGGCACGCGCCGTTTTTCCGGCCCGGATTCGACGAAGCGAACGCGCCGCTGATGACGCAGTTCGTGCGCGACGTGCGCAAGTTGTGCGACCTGGCGGAAAAGAAGTGGGGCCACGAACTCCGTCTCGCCGTGCGCGTGCCGGCGTATCCCGCCGACGCGCTTGGCATGGGCATGGACGTGCCCGCCTGGGTGCGCGAGAAGCTCGTGGACGTGGTGATTCCCTCGCCGATGGGGCTGGACACCGTTTCCGACACGCAGGTGGCGTTGTGGCGCGCGACGTGTCCGCCGCCCGTGACGCTGGCGCCGTGCATCGACTACGAAATGAAAATCCGCTGGGAGGCGCGGCTGCTTTTCGACATGCCCACGGATCTCGGTTTCGCGTCTTCCTTCTTCAACCAGGGCGCGGACACCGTGTATTTCTACAACCACTACCCGCGCGACCGCGACACGCACCCCGACATGCCCGACACCTTCGCCACGTGCGGCGACCGCGCGAAAGTCGCGAAACTCGCGCGCCGTTGCGTGCTCACGGACGGCGGTCCGGCCGGCGAAGGCCGGTACTGGACGTCGCGCTTCCCGATTTGGGGCATGACGCAGAACGATTTCTGCGGCGGCGCCAAGATCAACGTGGGCGACGGCGTGAAGGGCCGCGCCGCGAAAGTCGTCCTGGGCGCGTCCTGCGACGTGTTCGTCGACGTGTACGTGAACGGCGCGAAGTGCGCGCCTCTGTCCGATTCCGAGGCGCCGAAGCGCCTTCCGAAGCTCCACCGGGTGGTGGTGGCCGAGATCCCCGGCGGCGTTCTGCACGACGGCTGGAACCTGGTGGAAGTCGTCAACCGCGCGAAGGAGCCGCTGGGCGAATGGCGTCTCGCCTGGTGCGAAATCGACGTGGACGCAAAGTGAGACCCTGATAATAGCCGTTCACCCGTTTTGTCTTCGCGGGGGCGATCCCCCGCGCCCCCCGATCACGAAAGCCGCC
>JAKSOX010000139.1 GCA_024405335.1 Kiritimatiellia bacterium | reverse complement strand
GACCGTACGACGATTTAGCAAACCGCTGCCTTCAGCCACTCAGCCACTCCTCCCGAAAACGGCGCGTATGATACCACGTCGCCCGTCCGTTTGCAAGGCATTTCCGGAAATTGATTTTGCCTGTTTCGTTTTTTGCGCGAAAATGGTACAATGCTCGGCGTGGGCGTTTTGGATTTGGCGTTCAGGGCGAACGGCAACTGCACGCCGACAGGACACGCGAAATTTGGAGGTGAAGATGAACAAGAAACTGTACGTGAACCCGCCGTTGGTGAACCGCGCATACGATTGGGAGCACGGCCCGCAGCCGAAGACGCGCAAGCAGCTCGACGTGTTTTTCGTTTCGCCCGAGATCACGAAGGTGAAGGAGCAGATCTGCGAGATGGGCCGGCGCATCTACAACAAGGGCTACACCGACGGCAACGGCGGCAACCTGTCCGTGCGCGTGGGCAAGGACCTGGTGCTGTGCTCGCCGACGCTGTGCTGCAAGGGCTTCATGAAAGTCGAAGACGTCTGCCTCGTGGACATGAAGGCCGGCCAGCTTTGCGGCTACCGTCCGCGCACGAGCGAAGTGAAAGTGCACATCGCGATGATGAAGGCCACGGGCATGAACGCCTGCATGCACTGCCATCCGCCGCACTGCAACGCGTTCCTCTTCGCGGGCCAGGTGCCGCCGAACGGCGTGAACCCGGAAGCGGACATCTTCCTGTCGCAGATTCCGCTCGCGCCGTACGCGACGCCGGGCACGGACGCGGTGGCCACCACGGTCGCGAAAGCCGCCAAGAAGTCCAACGTGGTGTTCATGGCGAACCACGGCATCGTCTGCGGCGGCCGCGACATCGAAGAGGCCGAGTGGTTCGCGGAAAACGCCGACGCGTACTGCCAGGTGCTGCTTCTGGCGTGCCTGCACCAGAAGCCGGTGCGGCAGCTGAACGAAACGTTCGTGAAGGACATCGTCGCCATCCGCAAGGCGATGGGCCTGAGCGTGGTGCCGGGGCAGCCGCTCTACAACACGCACGAGTTCGCCGGCCGCGAAATGCCCAGATGAAGGGCTGGCGCGTTCCGTTGAAGCGCGCCGCGCTGGCGGTGGCGCTGGCGTGCGGGGCGGCGGCCTGCCGCATCACCCCGTATTGCCGCCATCCCGGGGCGACGCCGCGGCTTTTCGAGCTGTCGTATCCGCTCGACTACCACGTGCCGAACTACGTGAAGTTCGACTGGTCGGACGACTTCCTGCTGGGCGATCCGGACGAATACCGCCAGGAACTCGCGGGACCGCTCGCGGCGCTGGCGGCGTCCACCTACGGCGCGCCGGAAGAAATGGACCTGCGCTCGCTGGAACGGCTCGGATTCCCCCGCGCGCGGACGTTCCGGCGGTACGGGCGCGCCATCGACTATTCGGATCCGAAATGGAAGAAGGACCAGGTCGGCTTCACCTTGGCGGCGAAGGACGCCGTCTTCGGCGACGGCACGAAGGCGCAGGTGGTGGTGGTGGCGGTGCGCGGCACGTTCGGGCGGGACGAGTGGGTGTCGAACCTGAACGTGTGCAACTCCTGGGGGCGCGACGCCGAACCGTTCGACCTGGCGATGCCGAGCCACCACCAGGGATTCGAGCGGGCGGCGGCGAATCTGCTCGAGGCGTTCGAATCGTTCGCGGCCGCCGAAGCGGTGGATTTCCGCACGGCGAAGATCCTCGTGTGCGGCCACAGCCGCGGCGGCGCGGTGGCGAACCTCGTGGGGGCGCGGTTGTGCGAAGACGCGCGCATTCCGCACGGGAACCTCTTCGTGTACACCTTCGCCGCGCCGAACACGATCATCCGCGCCGAACCCGCGGGAACGGACCGCCGCTACTGGAACGTGTTCAACGTGCTCAACCCCGAGGATTGCGTGCCGCTGGTGCCGCTCGTCGCGTGGAACAGCCACCGCTACGGACGCGACCTGCATCTCAAGCATTTCGAATGCGCGGAAATGCCGCGCGCGCTCGTGGACGCCGCGTATCTGCGCATGAAGGACGAGTTCGAGAAGATGACGGGCGTTTCGTACTGGCACATGCTCTTCGGCACGTGGTCCACGGACCTGCTGCCTTCCGCCATCGAGGCGGTGGCGCCAGACGTGCCGGCGCTCTACCACGTGCCGCCGGACCAGCGCGCGGACGGCAACCTCACGAGCGTGCAGAGCATTCTCGAATCGCTGATCTACCGCGGCATGCGCACGGCGGAGGAGAACGAAAAGATTTCGCTGGGCGACGACATCGCGCGGCTTTCGCAGATATACTCGAAGATGGACGCGGGGCTGCTGAAGTCGCTCACGGGGAACTTCATCATTCCGGACGGCCGCACGCCGGTGAAGCCGGGCTTTTGGGACATCCCGTGGCGCATCGTGTGTTCGCACGCCACGCAGACGTACGTGGGCTGGATGAAGGCCGGCGAATTCTACGGTCCCCGGGCGATCTACTCGAATTGGGACGACGCGTCCGCCGCCCGGTGAGCGTCAGAACACGATGACGGCCGCCCCTTTTTTCGCCCGCGCGAAGCGCAGGACGACGATGCCCGATCCGCCCGCGCCGCCGAAGGCCTGGTGTCCGCCGCCGCCCCCGCCGCCGCCGAGGCCGTCGACGCCGTCCGCGCCCGCGTCGTGGTACAACCCGCCGTCGCCTCCCGATTCGCGTCCGCCGGAGCCGGCCTTGACGTAGCCGGATCCGCCGCCGCCGGAACCGTAGCAATGGCTGACGCCGGTGATTCCGCACAAGAGACCGTCGCCGCCGTTTCCGCCCAATTGGTCGTTTTCGTCGTCCGTCGTGCCGTCGCCGCCCGCGCCAGCCGCGCCGCCGCCACCGCCGCCGGTCAGGGTGCCGTGGGATTTTCCGCCGCGACACCCCTGGCCTTCCGTGTAGGCGCCGACCGCTTCGGATTTGTTGGCCGCGCCGCCGGCCGATCCGCGCGGCGCGGTCTGGTCCGGCAGGCCGGTGACCCTTGAAGCGCCGCCCCCGCCGCCGTAAGCCGTCACCAGTCCACCGTCGAGTTCGACGACGGATTCGCCGCCCGGAAACCCGGCGTCGAATCCCTTTTTGCTGCCGCCTCCTCCTCCGCCAACTTTCAGCCGCCGGTAGACGCCCGTGTCCTGCGCGACGCCCACTTCCAGCCAGACGACGCCACCTCCGCCTCCGCCGCCGCCCACCACGCCGCCCGAGTAGTTGTTGTCCATGCCGCATCCGCCGCCCCCGCCGCCGCCAACGGCCAGCAGGTCCACCAGCGGCTGGGAGGTCTCGATCTTCAAGACGCATTCTTCGGCGTTCGTGAAGACGTAGGTCATGTATTTTGACGATTTGATTCTGACTACTCCTTTCGCGTCCGTCGCGACGTAGTCGTCCGAATAGGCGGGAACGACGATCTCGAAACCGGCGGTGGAATCCCAACGGCCCGCGTAGGCGTTGATTCCGCGCACGGTCACCACGCCCGTGCCGGCCGCGGTGTTGCGGGACCACGCGAGCGTGTAGTCCTCCCCCTCGACGAGCGCCGGCATTCCTTCGGCCGGGCGGACCACGGGATGCGGCTCGCACGCGGCCGTGCCGTGGAGAAGCTGTTTCGGCATCGCGTCCACCACGAATCCGCCGTAGTCGGGGCCCGGCACGAAGGCCGTGTCCGTCGCGCTGCCGAAAAACGTCTGGCTCTCGATTTCAAAGAGTCCCGCGACGCCGTTCTTCGCGATCGGCAGATAGTCGCGCACGATCTCGGCGCCCTCGTAGACCGTGAAGCCGAAAAGTTCCACTTCCCAGCCGGTGAACGGCTTGCCGGCGCTTTCGCCGAGGACGAAAAGCGGTTTCTCGAAGACGTGTTCCGCCGCCGTCGGATTGGCGTGGACGTCCAAGCCCTCGTTTCCCCAGTCGCAGCGCCCCCGCCCGAAGCGGAACGTGTTGCGGTTCGCGAGGATTTCCGGCGAGAAGGCCTTCCACTCCACCTGCCCGTAGCCGTCCTGCTGGTAGTATTTCCACGGCCAGCAGTAGACGTTGCGGCTCTCGATGCCCGCGCTGCCGAAATTGGCCGTGAACCTGTAGACCTGCTCCGGAACGGAGAAGAGGACGTTTCCCGTCGGGTCGAAGGCGTCGCCTCCCATCTTGAAATCGAAGACGAGCCAGGTGTCGCCCCGCGGGACGTAGTCGGTCTGGAGGCCCTGCATCCGCGTCGTCTTGACGGACTGGAGCAACGACAGGTCCGTTCCTTCCGTGTTGAAGAACCGCAAGACGACGCGACCCGAACCGCCGCCGTCGCCGCCCGCCGCCGTCAGGAGCGCGTCGTCGAGTTCGAAGTGCGACGCTTCGCCCGCGCCGCCGACCTTGAGACGACGGGACGTCGCCGTGTCGAGGGCCTGGTTGAGGTGCGCGAAAACTTCCCCGCCCCCGCCGCCGACGACCCTCGCGTCCACCAGCAGGCAATGCGCCACGACTTTCAGCGTGCTTTCGGCGGCTTCCGTGAACGCGTACGTCACCAGAACGCCCGACTCGGATTTGTCGACCGCCGCGGCGTCCGTCGCGATGAAGGCGTCCTGATAGGCGGGAACGACGATTTCGAAGTCGGCGGACGTT
Organism: Kiritimatiellia bacterium; assembly: GCA_024405335.1. Lineage (GTDB taxonomy): Bacteria > Verrucomicrobiota > Kiritimatiellia > RFP12 > UBA1067 > UBA1731. Next base: position 913 of record JAKSOX010000139.1, on the reverse strand, counting down.
TCCCCGCGCCCCGCGCAGTCGCCGATGCCGCGCACCGTCACCGCCCCCGTGCCGGCCGCCTTGTTGTCCGCCCACGAAAGCGCGTAGTCCGTTCCTTCGACGAGCACGCGCTTTCCGTCCTCGTTTGGACGGACCACGGGATGCGGCTCGCACGCGGCCGCGCCGTGGAGAAGCTGCCTGGGAATCGCGTCCACCGCGAACGACAGGTTCGTCGCCGGACCCGGCACGAAAGCCGTCGCCGTCGCGCTGCCGCAGAAGGTTTGGGTTTTGGTTTCAAAAAGCCCGGCGACGCCGTCCTCGATGGCGGGGACGTAGTCGCGCACCAAGTCGTCGCCCTCGAAGATCCTGAAACCGTAGAGCGTGACGTCCCATCCCTTGAACGGATTCTCGGCGCTTTTGCCGAGGACGAAAAGCGGTTTCCCGAAGACGTGTTCCGCCGCCGTCGGATTGGCGTGGACGTTCAATCCCTCGTTCCCCCAGTCGCAGCGTCCCTGGCCGAAGCAGAACGTGTTGCGCCCTTTGACGACGCTTTGGGAAAACGCCATGCTTTCGACCGCCTGGTATCCGAGTCGCCCGTAGTACTTCCAAGGCCAGGAATAGAGAGTGAAACCCTCGGAGACCCCGCCGCCGAAGTTGGCCGTGAACTGGTAGTCCGTTTCCGGCACGCCGAAAAGGACGTTTCCCGCCGGATCGTAGACGTCGCCTTCCATCGCGAAGTCGAAAACGAGCCGGGTGTTTTCGTTCGGCACGTAGTCGGTTTGAAAACCTTGCGCCCGCGTCGCGCGGATGAATTCTGCGAACGCCGTGGCGCGGGCTTCGCCTGCGGCGACAAGACACGCCAGGACAAGCATCGCGCCGCAAAAAATTCCGCGGGCCGGGAAGCCGAACTTTTCCGCCGTGTTTTTCATGGCGG
>JAKSOX010000138.1 GCA_024405335.1 Kiritimatiellia bacterium | reverse complement strand
TCGATTGGGATGTCGTAGATGTCGAGCTCGTCGCGCCGGATCAAATACAAAAGCAGATCAAGAGGGCCCTCGAACACGTCGAGATCCACCTTGTAGTCTTCCGCTATGAGATCCTGCAGCGCCATGACCTTACGTGCCTTCGATCCGGCGCGAGACGGCGAAAAACCGCTTCCACGCAGGGTTGCGGACGTCGAGCCGGACTCACTTGATCGCGCCGAGGGCGATGATGGTGAACACCATCGTGAAAATCGCCACCGTTTCCACGATGCCGAGCGCGCCGAAGTAGTTCGTGAGACCCTGCCCGGTTTCCGCCTGCGCGTCGCAGGCCGCCGCCGCCGCGCGCCCCTGGAAGAGCGCCGAAAGGCCGATGCCGAGGCCGGCGAAGACGCCCAGCAGCACGCACGCAAGCCCCGCGCCCTGAACCGAGTCCTTGCCGAGCATGATGAACATCAGGATCATGCCGTAGAGCGTTTGCGTGATCGGCGCGCCCACGAGACCGAGCAGAATGAACGGCGCGGGCTTGTTCGCGGCGTAGCACTTCTTCCACGCGCCCACGGCCGCCGAAGCCGCAAAACCCGTGCCGAACGCGGATCCCGCCGCGCTGAGACCCAAACAGGCGATCGCGCCCGCAACAATCATAGCATCCATTTTCGCTGTCCTTTCGATTTGTTTGAAGTTTGAAGTCTGAAGTTCGCCGGTCATTTCGTTTTGCGGAAGGGACTGAAAGCGTACCCCGCCCACGAAACGCCTTTGTGGTTGGAAAATTCAAGCGTGTTGAGACGCACCGCGTGCACGAGAATCGAAAGCCCCGCCATCACGAGGTTCAACCCGTGGCCGATCAACAGCACTCCGACCATCGCCAAAGACGCGATCGCGGTGACCCACCACGCATGCTCGCCCTGCACGAATCCGGTCGCCATCGCGTTGAAGTTCTCCGCCACTTTCACCGAGGCGAGACCCACCGCGAAAAGGCGCACGTACGAAATGATGTCGCCCAACGCGCTCATGACGTTCAACGGCAGCATGCCGAGTTCGATTCCGCGGGTCTTGAGTTCGCTCGGCTTCACGGTGAACCCGAACACGAGCGCCGCGGAGACGCCGCCCACCCAATACGCCCAGGACGGAAACGCGGGGAATATGCCCACGATCGAATTGGTCACGAGGTACATCGTCAAGAGCACGCCGGCCCAGCCGAATTCCGCGAGACACCCCAAGTCGTTGATCTTGGAAACACCGTTCCAGATGCGCGCGAGCATCAGATGCGACACGCCGATCGTGAAGCACAGGAGCATCATGTTGTTGTAGCTCGGATCTGCGAGCCACTCCACGGTCGCCCAATGTTTCGCGAACGGGAAACCCGCGCCGAACCACGTGTTGGAAAGGAGCCCCCACACGATGGTGGCGGAGGAGAACACCGTCATCAGCGTGAGCCAGCTGCGCACGAGCCGCGGACGGTGTCCCGCGCCCTCTTTCGGCTTCGTCTTCCGCCACCCGAAAAGCGTGAGCGCGAGGAAAATCGCGCCGTACGCGCCGTCGCCCACGAGCATCGCGAAAAACAAGGAGAAATAGCACATGAACGGCACCGACACGTCCGCCTCGGAATACGCGGGCGCGATGCCAAGGCCCTGGAAAAGCGCCGCCACGGGACGGAACAGTTTCGGGGGACGGATGAGCGTTGGCGGCGTTTCGTCCGGATTCGGATCCCGCAACGCGATGCCCCAGGCGTTCGCGACCGCCTTCGCGCGGAGGGCGGGGACTTCCGTCACCGGCACCCAACCGACGAGATGCGAAACGGCGCCGGCGTTCGCGAGCGCCTCCTCGGCGGCGCGGAACGCGATGCGGTCCTTCAAATCCGGAAACTTCGCGGTGATGCGCGAAACCTCGCGATGCGCCATGGCGAACGCCGCCGTGATGCCGGCGATTTCCGCCTCCGTCGCGGCCAAACGGTTCTGCAGCGTGGACAACCGCTCCGGCGGCAGCTTTTCGGGCAGCTTCGCCACCTTGGACAAATCGACGCCCGCGTCCAGAAGCTTCCGCGCGAGCGCGGGATCGAAGTCGCCGTAGGGCGCGTAGGCGCGGATGACGCGGCGGAGTTCTTCGGCGGACGCCTTCAGCTCTTCGCGGCGGGCGTCTTCGGCCAGCACCTCGGCGACGGAAAGTTCCTTGAATTCCTTTGCGGGCTCCGGACAGTCCTTGGCGGCCTTCGCGAGAATCCGCACCGCGGTCTCGGCCTGTTCGTAGTCCTGCTTCGCGGCGGCGAAAGGTTCGCCGCCGGCGCCGGAAAGATCCACGTGCACCGCTCCCAGATCGCGCAAGGCGCGCAGCGTCTTTTCGGAGTCGCGGGCCATGCACAAAAGCGTCAGGTGCTGCATCTTGACGATCATGCCGCCGCCCCCTCCCCGTCCGCCGCTTCGGGCGTGCGGGATTTCGCGATTTTGCCGCGCGTGACGGCGGCGGTCTGCTCGTCGCCGATCGCGATTTTGATGACGCGGATGTTTTCCTTGCAGGAAGGAATCTTCACCTTTTCGAAGAGGTTCACGCGCTGCGACGTGGACGTGAGTTCGGCGGCGACGAGGTCGCGCTGCCGTTCGAGAACGGCCCTTTCGCATTGGAGCGACAATATCTCCGTGGCGGTTTTCACCGCGTCGTCGACCCACGGCGGCGTCGCCCAGCAGTCGATTTCCTTGACGTCCGTCTCCACGGAATCGAACACCGGAATCGCCACGCCCGCGATGTTCGCGGAGGACGTGTTGATTTTCTTCACCTTGACGAGTCCGGTCAGGAGGTCTTCGTCCGTCGCGAAAAGCCCCACCCAGGAATCGAGGGCCGCGCGCACGGCGCGCTCTTTCGCCGTGACGGCTTCGGCCTTGGCGACGATGCCGGCGATTTCCGCCTGGAGCTGCTGCTTTTTGAGCTGTAGCATCGGCAGAAAGCGCTGAAACCGCTTGAGGGCGTCGGTCTGCGCCTTCAATTCCGTTTTGGTGAGCTTGATCCGTGCCATTCCGACCCGCCTTCGGGCGCGGCCTGCGCCGCGCCCGTCGCTTAATCGTCGACGTCCTTGTCCTGGTCGTAGTGATGGCGATAGTACTTGCTGAACGCGTAGAACATCACGTTAACGCCCAGCTTGTACGCCTGGTCGGCGACTTCGGCGGACGCGCCGGAATGGTCGTCCTTCCAGGCGTCGTTGATGTCGCCCGGATGGTAAAACACCATCCAACGGCCCTCGTTGCGGATGCCCATCGCGCGGTAGCCGGCGTGGTGCCAGAACGGCGGCGCGCCATCCGGGAACACGAAGGGCTGCTGGTAGATGGAGTCGTCGTTCGGGATGTCCACCAGGCCCTTGCCCGGGAACACCTGCTGCAGCATGCGGCGCACGGAGGAGTCGAAGTGGCCGCCGCCGTTGTCGATGAACAGCAACCCATGCTCCTTCTCGCAGTATTCGCGCAGGATCTTCGCTTCGCCGGCGGAGATGCTGATGTTGCCCATGCCCGTGAGGAACACGAACGGCGGCGACTGCTTCTTCGGGAAGTACTTCAGGCGCTCGATCTTGCGGTGCTCCGTTTCGCGGGCGATCTTCATGCCCGTCCACTCGTGGAACTTGATGAGCAGGTTGTAGTCGGCGCCCTTGCCCATGTCTTGGTTCCAGTCGCCGCCCTTGTACTCGAGGCGGATGAAGCGGATGACGCTGTCCTCCATGCCCTGCGGCCAACCGCCAGTGCCCTTGCCCTTGCCGCCCGCGCGCTTGTTGGCGGTGGCGACGTACACGTCCTTCGTCTCTTCGTTGAGTTCTTCGAGGGTCTTCACCTCGTCGATGTTCATGCGCTCGAGAATGTAGGGGCTCCACGGGTTGACCGTGAGTTTTTTCTTCTTCTGCTTCTTCTTCTTCATCTTCTTGACCTGGACCTGCTGCTGCACGGCCATTTCGCCGCCGCCCTTCGGGAGCTTGTAGCCCTCTTCCCAGCCGAACCAAATGAGCAGGTACGGCAGGAACAGCACGAGCCAGGTGATGATCAAGGCGTAGTACATCGACGTGCGGAAGCGGGGATCCTTGCCGCCCGTTTTGAACCCCACGATTATTTCGCCGCCGACGTCGCGCGCGATGTCGGAACGGTAGTAGTTCCGCACGCAGCGCGTGAGCATGGCCACCACGATCGGGGCGAGATACATCACCACGAGCGTGAACAGCAGGAAGATGCCCGTCCACGATTCGTCGCGCACGGCCACTGGATACGCCTTGTGGTCCGCCCCGTTCAGGATCGCGCCGAAGAGGAGGCACCAGCGCATCGTGAGGAACGCGGCGGCGCAATACCAGCCGAGCACGATCTGCATCGCCACGAGCGCGAAGCGGCGCTTCACGAACGCGAGCAGCGCGGCCAGCAGGCAGAGCGCCACGCCGATGCACGAGGCCTTCGTCACGAACGCCGCGTCGGAAAGATGCCCGGAAACAACGAGATAGCGTTCGAGGTCGGGCGTCAAATCCGCCGACAGGACGTAGTGGCAGGGGCCGTCCAGGGTGAAACGCGCACGGCGGCCGAGCCCCTTTTCGGACTTCTTCCGCCACCAGTCCCACATTTCCGAAAGCGGAACGATTTCGGGGGCCAGGAAATGCACCTCGACTTCGACCGTGCCGGGATCGCAGGAAGCGACGTCGAACTTGAATTCGCCCTCCTGCCACAGCGGAGCTTCCACCAGTTCCTCGCCGTTCACGAAAACGCCCGCGAGCACGAACCCTTCGCGGGGCTTGAACGTGAGGAGTTTTTCCTCCGGCGCGCATTCGGGCTTCACCGTGTGCTGGCTGTTGGTGGTGACCGCGAAACCGTTGGTCAACGCCGGGGCGCAGCCAGACCAGCGCACGACGATCGGCAGGACGATCTTCCTGGCCTCTTCCTCCTTGCGCTTTTCTTCCGCGGCCTTTTCGGCGGCCTTTTCCGCCTCGCGCCGGCGCGACGCCTCGTCGGCCTTCTTCGAGGCCTCTTCAAGCGTTTCGCCGTCTTCGATTTCCTCCGCTTCGTACATTTCGAACGCCGAGGAAACCTGCTGCAGTTTCGACGCGGGCGGCGCGTCGGGGCCCTTGGCCGCCTTCGCCTGCTGCTGCGCGGTGGACGCCGCCGTGGCGATGGCCAGATAGTCCTTTTGCTCGATTTTCGGCGTCTTGAGCGAGAGCAGCGTCCACCCGCCGGTCTGCCACGCGCCGTACACGAGCATCACGGCGAGTCCCAAAAACGCGGCCGAAAACCGGACGCTGATCGGGATCCTGTTCTGGAAACGCCACGCCTTCGGGAAGAACCAAAGGCAGAAGCGGGCCAGTTTGAAATGGCCTCGCTCGACGTATTCGAACGTTTTTTCGATGGGGTTTGTCATGTGCCGTCAACCAATCGGAAGTTCACGTTTCCGGGTGGTCGGCCTCAGAGGTCGAGCTCGTCGCCGTATTTGAATTCCTGCGCGCGTTCCATCGGCTTGATTTCCGGCGGCGTCACTTTGCCGTCGCCGTCCTTCTTGGCGGCGTCCTTCTTCTCCCCGTCGGCGGGCTTCGCGGCGGCGTCTTTCGCACCGGCGTC
>JAKSOX010000137.1 GCA_024405335.1 Kiritimatiellia bacterium | reverse complement strand
CTCTCACTTATCTCCCGTCCTCGCCTGCCGCGCGTTTAGGTTTGAGGTTAGAGGTTAGAGGTAAGAGGTAACTTGCCTTCGGCAAGTTGGCGGAGGGTGAGGGATTCGAACCCCCGGTCCCTTGCGGGACAACGGTTTTCAAGACCGCCGCGATCGACCGCTCCGCCAACCCTCCGTGCGTCGCCACGCAAACCTACAAACGATAGGCCTGCATGAAATTTCCGAATTTGCGCTGGCGTTCGGCCAAGGCGTCGTTTCCGCCCGAAGACTCCGGCGCCTCCTCCAACTGCGAAGCGCGCACCTCGGCGGTGGCCGCGTCGAAATCGAAAGCCGTTTCGTCGTCTTCGATCGGCGGCAGACCGCGCCGCCGCAACTCTTCGTTGACGGCAAGCTTCTGCTCCTTCGAAAAGCGCATGTTCAGCACCTGTTCGCGCGTCACGCCCTGCTGTTCGAGGAAACGATCCGTTTCCGAGATGCGCAGATTTGCCTGCTCGACAAGCGCGCGCGAATCCGCGATGTTTTTGCGGATCTTGGCGAGATACTCGTCGAGCTCTCGTTTTTTCGCGGCGCGCGCGTCTTCTTCCTCAAGCGTCATCATGCGATGTTCCACACGGTCCGGGTGACTGAAACGGCGGCAATTTTACCACGTTCCCGCGCCGTCCGCAAGAGCGTCACAGCGCGGCGGCGAGTTCGTCGAGCCAATCGCCTTCGAGCGTCTCGACGGCGCCGGCGTCGACGGCCTGGGCTATCGCCGGGTCGATCGGGATGCGCGCGACGTGCGCGATGCCGTGCTTTGCCGCGATTTCCCCCGCTCGCGACGCGCCGAAGATTTCCAGCTTTTTGCCGCAGTCCGGGCACGTGAAGTAGCTCATGTTCTCGACGAGGCCGACGATTTTCTTCTTCATCATCTCGCACATGCGCACGGATTTCTCCACGATCATGCCCACGAGTTCCTGCGGCGACGCCACCACCACCACGCCGTCCACCGGCAGCGACTGGAACACCGTGAGCGGCACGTCGCCCGTTCCCGGCGGCATGTCCACGAACACCACGTCCTTCTCGCCCCAGAACACGTCCGTCCAGAACTGCCCCACGCAGCCCGCGATCACCGGCCCGCGCCACACCACGGGGTCCTGCGGATTTTCGACGAGCAGGTTGAGCGACATCACGTCTATGCCCGACGTGGAGCGTTTCGGCAAAATGCCGCGCTCGTCCTGGAAGCAGCCGCCCGACAGCCCGAACGCCTTGGGGATGGAAGGGCCGGTGACGTCCGCGTCGAGAACGCCCACCTTGAGCCCGCGCTTCGCCGCCGCCACCGCGAGGAGCGTCGTCACCAACGACTTCCCGACGCCGCCTTTGCCGCTCGCCACGGCGATCACCTTGCCCACTTTGGAATGGGCGTTGAGCTTCAGCGCGAAATCGTGCGGCTTGCCCTTCTCGGCGCAGTTTTCGGAACAGTTGTTGCAATCGTGCGAACAGGCCATTTTCGTTCCCCCCCGGATCACTTCTTGGTCGTTTTGAACTCGCTCACGTCCTTGCGCGAACGGGCCTTCATGAACATCCTCAGCGGCGCGCCTTCGAGTCCGAACCGCGCGCGGATCGCCTTTTCGAGATACGCCTTGTACGCCGGCACCACCAGCCCCGGGTCGTTCACGAACAGCCGGATTGTCACGGGATTCGCACCCACCTGCAGGCCGTAGTAGATTTTCAGCCGTTTGCCGTTGCGCATCGGCGAAAGCGTCTTCTTCGCCGCCACCTCGATCGTGCGGTTCAGAACGCCCGTCGGCAGCGTCGTCTGCGCGGAACCGGCCGCAAGGTCGATCGCCTCCACCGTGCGGCGCACGTTGTATCCGGACTTCGCGCTGCAGTACACGATCGGCGCGTACGAGAGGAACGGCATCGCCTTGCGGATCACCTCCGTCGCGTCCGACTCCTTCATGCCCTTTTCGGCGGCGAGGTCCCACTTGTTCATCAGGAGCACGCAGGACTTCTGCGCGTCGATGATCTTGCCCGCGATGCGCATGTCCTGCTTCACGGGGCCGAGTTCGGATTCCATCACCAGCACCACCACGTCCGCCTCTTCGATCGCCCGCTCGGTGCGGAAAAGGGAGAAGTTGTCCACGCTCGTCTTGGACATCTGCGTGTGGCTCTTCAGCCCCGCCGTGTCCACCAGCACGTAGTGGCGCGCCGTGGGGCCTTCGCCGATCGTGAACGGCACGTCCACCGCGTCGCGCGTGGTGCCCGGAACGTCGGAAACGATCACGCGCTCGGCGTTGAGCAGACGGTTGACGTAGGAGCTCTTGCCCGCGTTCGGACGCCCCACGATCACCACGCGCAACGGTTTCGCCGCCGTCTCCTCGACCTGCGCCGGCAGTTTGGCCGTGGCGAAATCGACGAGCGCGGCGACGCCGCGCCCGTGCTCCGCCGACACCGGAAACACCGGCATGCCGAACCGGTTGAACTCGTCCGCCTTCTCGTCGTCCTCGGGGCGGTCGCACTTGTTCGCGGCGATCACGCACGGGCAACCCGACTCGCGCACGCGCTTCAGCACCTCTTCGTCCAGCGGCGTCACGCCGGCGCGCGCGTCCAGCACCACCACGCACAAATCGGAATCGGCCACCGCGAGGGCGGCCTGTCCGCGCGTTTCCTCGGCGAACGGATCCTCCGCGCCGGGCGTCTTGTCGAACGCGATGCCGCCCGTGTCCACCAGGAAGAACCGTTTGCCGCCCGCGGTGATCTCGCGGGCCACGCGATCGCGCGTGACGCCCGGCTGGTCGAACACGATGGCGATGCGCTGGCGCGCAATGCGGTTGAACAGCGCGCTTTTGCCCACGTTCGGACGCCCGACGATCGAAATGGTTGCCATGCCGCGTTCCTCCCCGTGTCAGAAAACCCGCCGCTTGCGGAGATAAAACAAAACGCCGCCGACGGCCGCCAACACCACGCCGCAAATCGCCGAGAGCATCCAGAACACCCACTCGTCGCCCTGCTGCGGATCTTCGACGAACGGCAGGTTCACGTTCATGCCGAAGGCCGACGTGATCACCGTGGGCACGGCCAGAAGCACGGTCGCCACGGCGAGCCACTTCATCACGCGGCTCAGGTTGTTGTTGATCAGCGACGCAAAGGTGTCCATCGTGCCGTTCAGGATGTTCGCGTGGATCGTGGCCGTTTCCAGCGCCTGCTGGTATTCGACGGCCGCGTCGTCCAGGAAATCGCGGTCGTCTTCCGTCATGTTCAGCTGGCGCGCGTGGTCGAGCCGGTTGATGAGGATGTTGTCCGCCTTGAGCGACGTGGAAAAGTACACGAGCGCCTTCTGGTAGGTGAGCAGCTTCAACAGCGCTTCGTTGGAAATGGATTCGTGGAGATCGTCCTCGAGGTTTTCCGTGCGCGCGTGCATGTCGCGCAAGTACCGCAGGAAAAGCACGGCCGCGTGCCACAGCAGCCGGAACAGGAAGCGGTTCTGTTCGCAAGGCGGGCACACGCGGCGGATCTGGTCGAGAAACGCGCCCGTCACGGGCGTCGCCTGCGAACAGATCGTGATCACGGACTTGCCGAAAAGCACCACGCCCAACGGCAGCGTCTCGTACGGCAGCACGGAATCGTCGTCCTCTTCGCCGCGCACGGGATACGGCACGTGCACGATGACGAGGTGGAATCCGTCCTCGGATTCGAAACGCGGACGTTCCTCGCGGTCGAGCGGGTCCGTAAGGAAGTCGCGCGGCACCCGGGAATGCGAAAGCACCTTTTCGAGCTCCGCCGTGGTGGGTTCGGACAAGTTGATCCAACACGACGGCGCGAACTCGGGCGTTTCCTTCAACCCGCCGTTTTCCCACTTGTAGATCGTCATCATGCCAAACCTCCTTTCCCTTCAAAAAAAATCCCGTGTAGTTTGGCACGGAGCGCCAAAAAAATCAACCCCTAAAATCAGCCAAAATGCAACCGCGGAAACGCCGCCCGCTTCACCGCACTTCGCCGACGAAGGGGCCGACGGGGAGTCCCTTGTCGGTGTAGAGGTTGCCCCTGCCGCGCGGCGCGCGCATGTAGCGCACGCCCTTCGGAGCGAAAACGTGCGCGCCGGGCGCCCAGCCGATCACCAGATGCGCGTCCTTGCCCACGCCCGAAGCGCCGTCCCACACGTAGGTGGGCTTGTGCAGGTTGCGCACCTGCGCCGGATGCCAGACGCCGTCGGCGTCGCGGAGCTCGAACGAGAGTTCCTGCGAAAAATCGTCGTTGTACACGTACCAGCCCTTCGGCGCGTGCTTGAATTCGAGCTTCACGTCGCCGTTGTCCAGCCGCGTCGCCTTCTCGAACACGGGCGAATCGCAGACGACGTCCGCGAAGCCGTAGTCGCGCTTGAGCGCCAACAACAGCAGCCGCCGCGCCACCGCGAGCTTGGAACGCGGATGCACGTCCTTCCAGCTGCGCACGTCGCTCGTCACCGCCATGCCGGCGTTCGGCTCCTCCTCGGCGAACTTCTCCTGCTGGCGCTGGACGTCGAACCAGCGGTCGAGGCGCTTTTCGTCGTCGCCGCACCAATATTGCGCGATCTGGACGAAATACAGCTTGAAGTCCGGATTCTCGAACGTCTTCTTCCAGCCGTCGTGCAGCGCGTGCATGCGCGCGGCGTACGTGGGCACTTCGTCTTCGTGGTTCGTGTTGTGCTCGCCCTGGTACCAGATGGCGCCGCGCACCGCGAACGGCGCCACGGGCGCGAGCTGCGCGTTGTAGATCACCGTGGGCTGCTGGCAGCCGCCGGAAATCGCGCCCTTCGCGAGCGAAGGATTCCAATTGGCCGTCACGGGGTATTTGCCGGGGGCGAGTTCGGGATGGAGGTCGTACCCTTCCCGCGGCGTCCACGCGTCGATGTTCGTGCCGCCCCAGTACGCGGCCACGACGCCCACCGGCACGTCGAGTTCGCGATTGAGGCCCTCGGCGAAATAAAACGCCACCGCGCTCGTCCCGCCGACGTTCTCCGGCGCGAGCGACACCCACTTCGCGTCCGTCGTCTTCACGGGCGTGACGCTCCACTTGTAGTTCGCCGTGCAGAAGAAGCGGATGAGTGGCCGGCGCACGAACTGCGAAAGCACCGCGCCGCCTTCGTCGCTGAAACGGTTCGACCCGCCCCAAAGCCGCATTTCCATGTTGCTCTGGCCCGACGCGATCCACACCTCGCCCACGAGCACGTCCTTCACCGTCTTCGCGTCCTTCGCGCCGCGCACGACGAGCTCGCGCGATTCCTTGGACGCCTTCATGGCGGGCAGCGCCACGCGCCACGCGCCCTGCGCGTCCGCCGTGGCGGAAACGGTCGCCCCCGCGAAGGACACCGTCACCTTTTCGCCGGCCTCCGCCGTGCCCCACACCGGCACGGGACGCCCGCGCTGCAGCACCGCGCCGTCCTTGAACGGCGACGCCAACTCCACGCCGAAAACCGACCACGCGCAAACCGCGCACGCACCCAAGACGATCTTTTTCATTGCAATGCCATCCTCTCCTTTTTCCTTGCGTCAAAACCATACCAAAAGTTCCTTGCGACTGCAACGGAAAAACACCATCTTCAAGACTT
>JAKSOX010000136.1 GCA_024405335.1 Kiritimatiellia bacterium | reverse complement strand
GCGTGGTCCTTGCCGATGAATTCGCATGGTGCGCGGCCGGCGCACAATCCGCGCAGGAACTGCCAGCCGTACCACAGGTGCGAAACCGCGATGCCGAGCCACGTGGCAAGCCACAGAAGCGGATGGAACGACGCCGACGTCGCGATCGTGAGCGCGGCGTAGAGTCCGAGCACGGAAAAATACGCGATGCGCAGCGGCTCCCACGGCACGCAGGCGGCGAGCGTCCCGCCCAGCGCTACGCCCAGCAGCCACAGCGACGGGATGAAATACGAAAGCCGGCAACTCGTGGCCGGATAGCGCTTCACGAAGTATCCGCGGTGGAAACCGTAGCGCCCGAGCTGCCGCAGGTGCGGCAGGAAAAGGCGGCGGCGATGGTGGTACACGATCGTCCACGGGTCGTACACGATGCGGCGTTTCGCCTCGCACACGATGGCCTCGCACAGCAGCGTGTCCTCGCCGGGCCAGAAGTCCGTGCGGTAGCCGCCGATTCGGCGCAGCAAATCCGCGCGAACGAACAAGTTGCAGCTCGGATAGTCGTCCACGTCCTTGCGCACGCGCCCGCCCAGATACCGGTAGCGGTAGTTGCCCGAGACGAACACGTTCTCGTACACGCGGCCTCCCGCGCGCGCCCAGAAGCCGTCGCCGGGCGGCGTCACGCCCGGGCCTCCCACGCCGCCCACGGTCGGTTCGGAAAAATACTTGACCGCGTTTTCTAGCCAGCGCGAATCGGGGTAGGCGTCGTCGTCGATGAACGCCACGATCTCGCCGCGCGCCTTTTCGATGCCGAGGTTGCGCTTCTCGGCTGGACGCACCTTGCCGGTGGGCAGCACCGAGAGCCACTCCGCATGCGCGGGATTCGGCTCGAACGGCGCGTCCGGCAGCACGATCGCCTCGAAATCGCGGTAGGTCTGGCGGTCGAGCGCGGCCAGGCATTCGTCGAGCATCCAGCTCGTGTTCGGGCACGCGATCACCACGGAAACGAGCGGTTTCGCGTCCGACGGCGGCGGCACTTCGACGTGCGCGTAGTAGTTGAGCCAGCGGAGCCGGTAGAAAACGGCGAGCGAATCCTTCGCCATCTGGTAGACGGTGCGCGGCTTCATCGCGCCGAACTTCGTGCCGAAGCGGATCACCACGGGAGCTTCGGAGATTTTCGCGCCGCGGCCGTACGCGATCGCCAGCAGCTCCAGGTCGAACGCGTAGGTTTTCACCAGCATGCGGTCGAGCGCTTCGCCGAGAAACTTGCGGCGGAAGAGTTTCATGCCCGTTTGCGTGTCGGTGATGGGCATGCCGATGAACAGCTTCACGAGCGTGAAATACGTCCAGCTCGCAAGCCGGCGGTGCCACGGATACTGCACCTTGGAGCGCGGATGGCGCTTGGATCCCACCACCACGTCGCTGCGGTTCTCCGCCATCGAATCGAAGAACCGCGGCAGCATGCCGGGCAGGATGTCGAGGTCGCCGTCCAACAGCAGCACGAACGCGCCGCGCGAAGCGCGGAAACCGGCCTTGAGCGCGTTGCCCTTGCCGCCGTTCTTTTCGAGGACGACGGGCGAGAAACGGCCGTTCGGCCACCTGCACGCGAAGCGCCCGAGCGCTTCCGCCGTGCCGTCGCCGCTGCCGTCGTCCACGGGCACGAGCTCGTAGTCGAGCCCGCTTTGGCCGAGCAGCTTGTCCACCTTCGCGAGATTCGCTTCAACGGAATCAGCGAGCCGGTAGACGGGCATCACGACGCTCAGCGTTTCGCCGCCGAGCACCGTGCGCGCGCTCTGCCAGAGGTCGCCTACCAAAGCAGGCCCTTCTTCGTGAACTTCACGGCCAAACCGCCGCCCGGCGCGAATTTGACCTTGAGCTTGTCGGCCGACGTCACGGCTTTCGTCTCGCGGACGTAGTCCTCGGCGTCGCGGTCGGCGTTGACGCCGTCGCGGAAGATTTCCGCCTTCCACTTTCCTTCGCCGAGGAAGCCGAGCGCGAATTCCTTCTCCGCGCCGTCCCAGTTGGCGATGGCGGAAAGATACCACGTCTCGCCTTTGCGGCGGGCGATCGCGGCGAACGCGCCGATCTTGCCTTCGAGGCACACGGTGTCGTCCCAAACGGTGGGGACGCCCGCCATGAACTCGAAGCATTCGCGGTTCTTGAGGTACTGCGTGGGCGAATCGCACAGCATCTGCAGCGGCGCCTCGTACAACGCCATCAGCGCCATCTGGTGGGCGCGCGTGCCCTCCGAGCCGGGCTTGGTGCCGACGGCCGCGTAGGTGCCCTTGGCGAAGTTGCGCATCGCGCCGGGCGTGTAGTCCATAGGGCCGGCCGCCATGCGCGTGTACACCAGCACGCAATCGTTGGACATCGCGTCGTAGGGGCGGTCCCACTTCATCTGTTCGAGCCCGGCCACGCCCTCGAAGTTGAGCACGTTCGGATACGTGCGCTGGAGGCCCGTGGGCTTGTACATGCCGTGGTAGTCGAGCAGCATCTTGTGCTTCGCGCAGATTTTCGCGAGCTTTTCGACGAAGCGGACCACGTCCGCGTCGTCGCGGTCCATGAAGTCCACCTTGAAGCCGGCGGCGCCCATTTTCGCGTAGTGTTCCACCACCTGCTCTTCGCGGCCGACGAACTGCGCCCACGCCGCCCAGAGGATGATGCCCACGCCGCGCTTCTTCGCGTACTTGATGAGATGCGGCACGTCCACGTCGGGATGGATTTCGAGAATCTTGAGCTTCTGCGACCAGCCCTCGTCGAAGATCACGTACTCGACGCCGAACTCCTTGGCGAAGTCGACGTAGTATTCGTACGTGCGCGTGTTGCAGCCGGCGCGGAAATCGACGCCGGACACGTTCCAGAAGTTCCACCAGTCCCACGCGACCTTGCCGGGCTTCACCCAGCTCCAGTCGACGGGATCGGCGCCGGCCGCGAGCGCGTAGACGGCGTCCTGCGCCGGCAGTTGCGCGACGTCGTCCGCCAGAAGGAACAGACGCCAGGGGTAGGTGCGCGTGCCGGCCGTCTCCACGACGTAGTCGGCGCGCTGTTCGACTTTCTTGTAGCGCGTGGGCTGCTCGGTGGTGCCGAGTTCCCAATCGTAGTTCACGAGCTTGGCTGGCCACTTGGCGAAACCGGAAACGAGCTTCGCGGGATCCTTCGCGTCGCGGCGGAAATTCCAGCCCGCGTAGTCGCGCAGGTCGGATTCCGTCACCGCCATCGCGGCGTCCTTGTACAGCACCGTCAGCGGCGCGTAGTAGAGGGTGGAAGGAGCGCTGTCGAGATCCTTGACCTTGCCCGGCAGATACCACTTCTCCCAGCTGCACTGGAAAGGATCGCCTTTCCACGCGCCGTTGTTGGACGCGTAGACGACGTCCTGCTCGGGCGTCGGGAACGCGACTTCCACCGATTCGTCCACCACCTTGGCGGAACCCGAAAATTCCGTTTCGTAGCGGAACGCCACGCCGTCGTTGCGGGCGACGAGCGCGATGCGCCAATCGCCTTCGAAGGCGACGACGAGCGCGTTGGCGGATTCGTCCACGAACGCCTTCTTGTAGACGGGCGTGGGGATTTTGCCGGCGACGCTGCGCGTCTCGCTCGACTTGACCTTCGCCTTCGCGCCGCCGAGCAGGCCCTGCTGCGCGAAGGTCATGGAGATGGCGGACGGCGCCACGAGCGTCCGCCCGTTGCGCAGCACCGAATAGCGGAGTTCCGGCTCCGTGGACAATTTGATTTCGTTCTTGCCGTCCGGGCTCTTCAGCCCGAACGTCTGCGCCCACGCGGCGCAAGCGCAAAACGCCGCCGCGAGGCAAACCGTCGTTTTCGTCGTGTCGTTCATGTCTCGTTCCTTTCTGCGTTTTCCCGATCCGCCGCGCGCTCACACGCGGGCGATTTTTCCGGTTTCGATGGATTCGTAGCAAGCGAGCATCGACTGAATCGTCTGCTTGTGCCACTTGAGGTTGATTTTCGGCGTCTTGTGGTTGCGGATGCAGTCCACGAATTCGTCGATGAGGCCCACCCATTCGTCGAAATAGGTGTACTGCACGGTGTAGCGGTCGTTCGGCGCGCCGTTGTGGTACACGTTCGGCCCGAAGCAGTCGCACGAAAGCATGCCCTTCTCGCCGGTGATCGTGACGTTCACCTCCATGCGTTTCGGGAAGCGCTCCCAGCCCGGCCCGGGAATTTTGAGGCGCTCTTCGAGGCGCGACCAGGACGGATCGAACAGGAACGCCGTGCCGTCCTTCATCTTGCCCACCGCCATCAGCATGTCCTCCACCTTCAGCTCCTTGCGGAGATTCGGCGCGACCTCGGCGTAGACGTAGTCGAAGTCGCTGCCCGTGAGGTGGCGGATCAAATCGAAGACATGCGGATGGTCGCACAACGCGCCGCCCTTGAAACGCGGATCGCCCTTTTTGAGCGGAGACACCTTGCCGAAGCTGGCCTTGGGGTCTCCTTGCCACGGGAACGCCCACACGGGCGACAGCGTGATGTTCGTGGCCTGCACGGCCTTGATCTTGCCGATGGCGCCTTCGTCGATCAGCTTTTTGAGGCGCTTCACCACGGGATTGTAGTGCATCTCGAGTTCGACCTGGCACACGATGCCGGCCTTGTCGCACATCGCGATCATCTCGTCGTATTCCTTCATGTCGAAGGACGGGATCTTCATCGAGAGGACGTGGACGCCCTTTTCGGCGCACCACTTCATCTGCTCGAAGTGGCGGTCGTTCGCCGAAGCGATCACCACCGCTTCAACGTCCGGATGCTCTTTCCACATCTTCTCGGGATCGAGGTAGCACGGCACGCCGGTCTTGTAGTGCTCGTAGACCTTCTTGGCGTCTTCGTCCTGCGCGCAGCTCGCCACCCAGTCGAGCTTTTTGTTTTCGAGCAGCGTCTGGTAGTACTTGCGGGTATGGCCGTGGGTCATCCCCATCATCGCGATTTTGACGGGCTTCATCACTTGACCTCCTTCGCGGACTTCGTCGCGTCGGCCTTGAAGCAGAGCGCGGCGGCCTTCTTGGCCGCGGCGTGCGCCTTCTTCCATTCGGCGGCGAGTTTTGGGTTCTGCAGCAGCGCGAACGCGGCGCGGACGTTCCACGTCTCCTCGTAGGAAAGGCCGAAAAGCTCCGTGTCCACGTCGGTGTACTCCGCCATGCCGTCGCCGTTGGAGACGCGGATGGAGGCGTGCGGCGTGTGCGTGTCGATCGTCTGGTCGCTGCCGACGCCGCGCGCGCAGATGAGTTCGTGGCGGTCGTACGCGGCCGCGCCCTTCGGCAATCCCGCGCCGACTTCAATGGAACAGTTGAGGTCGTTCGCGAGTTTCACGAGCGCGTTGACCGCCGAACCGTTCGCGACGGCCATCACGCGTTTGACCTTCGAGTTGCCGAGATACGCGGCCACGTCGAGCTCGCGCGCCAGCATCGCCGCAAGATCCGCGCCTTTCGGCGCGAAGGACGCGAAACGGAGCGTGGACACGCCTTCAAGCGTGCCGTTTTCCGTCATTTTCTTCAATTCGGCGATCTTGCGCTCGACGCGCTGCGGCATCAGGGGCGTCGCGCCCACGAAGCAGTGCCCGTCCTTGAGCGCGATCTCGCCCTTTGCGGCTCCGTACTTTTCCCGCAGGAAATCGAGCCCCTTGTTCATTTTTTTCAGGTTCAT
>JAKSOX010000135.1 GCA_024405335.1 Kiritimatiellia bacterium | reverse complement strand
GCACGAGGACGTAGCTGTTGAACTTGAAGTTGAAGATCTGCTTCGCCTGCTCGACGGCGTGGACGATCACGGCCGCCGGCTCGATGAGGATGCGCAGGTCGCGGTCCATGTCCGAAACGTTGAACACCACGCCGCCGGCGTTCACCTTCATGTATTCGCCGAACCAGCCGTTCAGGTAGTGCTCCGGCCCCGGCAGCAGGCCGAAGATCTCGCCGCCGTTGCACAGCTCCATGATTTCGGGGTGGAACTTGCAGGTGTCGCACGCGCCGCAGGGCTTGAGGCCCGTCACGATCTTGTCGCCCACCTTGAGCGGCTTGCCCGTGAAGTCGGTCTTCACGTTCTTGCCCAGCGCCACGATTTCGCCCGTGCCTTCGTGGCCGAGCTGCACCGGACAGAACTTGAAGGGATCTCCCTTGAATTCGTGGACGTCCGTGCCGCAAACGCCGCAACCCTCGACCTTCACGAGGATTTCGTCGTCGCCCAGCTTCGGAATCGCGACTTCCTTGATTTCCATCTTGCGCGGTTCTACGAGAACCGACACCTTGCACTTCTTCGGGATCGCCATTTTCGTTTTCCTTTTTTGTTGGTTGTTTGGACTGACTCAGAAAAGACCGTGCACGTGGCCGGTTTCGACGTCCACGTCGATGCGGCGGTACGCCGGCGACGCCGAGGTCCCGGGCATCAGCTTGATTTCACCCGCCACCGGCACCACCAGCCCCGCGCCCTTGTAGACGAGCACGTCCTTCACCGGCATGCGCCAGCCCTTCGGCCGGCCCAGCAGTTTCGGATCGTGCGACAGCGAGTATTGCGTCTTGGCGACGCAGATCGGCAAGCGCGCGATTTCGGGGTCGGCCTGGAACCGCGCGAGTTTCTCCAGCGCGAGCGGTTCGTAGTCCACGCCGTCGCCGCCGTAGACCTCCTTCACCTGCTTCTCGATGCGGTCCTTGAGCGGTTCGTCCAGGTCGCAGAGGAACGCGAATTCGTTCGTATCGTCGCATGCGGCGATCACCGCGTTCGCGAGTTCCAGCGCACCGTCGCCGCCCTTGAGCCAGTGGTCGGAAACCGCGAAGCGCGCGCCTGCCTTCTCGGCGATTTCCTTCACGAGGTCGCGCTCGGCAGGGGTGTCGGTGTAGAATGCGTTGAGGCACACCACGGGCTGCACGCCCGAACGGCGGATGATGTCGACGTGGGCGAGGAGATTGTCGCACCCCTTCCGGAGCAGGTCGAGGTTTTCGTGCGTGTACGCCGGATCGAGCGGCAGCCCCGCCTTCACGGCCGGCGCGCCGCCGTGCGCCTTGAGCGCGCGCACGGTCGCCACGAGCACCACGGCGTCGGGCTTCAAACCCGAACAGCGGCACTTGATGTTCCAGAATTTCTCGTAGCCCATGTCGCTGGCGAAGCCGCTCTCCGTCACCACGTAGTCGCCCAGCGCGCACGCGAGCTTGTCCGCCACCACCGAGTTCTGCCCGATGGCGATGTTCGCGAAGGGTCCCGCGTGGACGAACATCGGCTGCCCTTCCAGCGACTGCATCAGCGTGGGCTTCACCGCGTTCACCAGCAGCGCGCACATCGCGCCGTCCACTTCGAGGTCGTGCGTCGTCACCGGCGCGCCGCTTTTCGTGTAGGCCACGATGATCTTGCCGAGACGCTCGCGCAGGTCCTTCAGGTCCGAACTCATCGCGAGAATCGCCATCACTTCGGACGCGACCGTGATGTAGAAGCCGCTCTTGCAGGTGTAGCCGTCCAGTTTGCCGCCCCGGCCGATTTCGACGTCCCGCAGGCCCTGTGCGCAGAAGTCCATCGCCCAGCGGAACTGGATGCGCTCGGGATCGACGTCGAGGCGCTTGAGGCCGCGCTCCGCGAGCCAGGCGTCGTCGTGGTTGCGCTCGTGCTGCATGCGCGAATTCAGCGCCACCATCGCGAGGTTGTTCGCGTTCGTGATCGCGTCGATGTCGCCCGTGAGGCCGAGCGACAGCGACGTGAGCGGGACGACCTGCGCGAGGCCGCCGCCCGCGGCGGAGCCCTTGATGTTGAACGTGGGCCCGCCGGACGGCTGGCGCACGCAGCCGATCACCTTCTTGCCGAGCTTGCCGAGGCCTTCCACGAGCCCGAGGGTCGTGGTGGTCTTGCCCTCGCCGAGCGCGGTGGGCGTGATGGCGGTGACGTCGACGTACTTGCCCTTGCGGCCCGCGCCGACGCGCTTCAGCACCTTCGTGACGTCCACCTTGGCGAGATGCTTGCCGTAGGCGTCCCATTCGTCTTCCAGCAAACCGAGTTCGGCCGCCAAATCCTTGGCGGGACGGAGCGTCGCTTCCGCGGCCTCCGCGATCTGCCAGTCCTTCATCTTCGTCGGATCCAATTTCATCGCACTCGTCCTTTCCGTTCAAATTCGCGCGATCCGCATTTTACCACGTTCGCGAAAAGTTTGCATCGCCACCGTCATTGCGCGTCGCGGGACGTGAGGTCAGCCACGGCGTCGCCAGGCAACGTGAAAATCGCGTCCGAACCGCCCACCACCGCATGGCGGCCGCCGTCGGCCGCCGCGTCGCCCAGCAGAATGCTGCGGCGGGGCGAATCGGCGTCGTCCAATTCCACCATCAGCGTGAACGCCGGCTTTTCAAAGCCGCAATGCGCAAAATCGGCGGGCGTCGCCTCCAGAGTCTCGATGCGGGACGCCACAAGCCCTTGCGCGAGCCGGGCGCGCAAGCGCGCCGAACCCGACGCATCCCAGGACGTGCCGGCGGCCGTCTTCACGGTCACCCCCTTGAGCCGCGAGTCGTCGGACCGGAATACCGTCTTGTCGCGGAGGTCGGCCAACCGGACGTCGCCCAACAATTTGTCGCACGGCACCGACGCAGCCGACAGCGTGTCCGCGCCCGCCGTCAGCGTCACGGAAAACCGCGGAACTGAAGCGGGGACGGCCAAATCGGCCTGTTTCAACGAAAGAACGCGAGCAAGCACGGCCGCCGTCGTTTGCGCGTCCGCAGGCGCCACCACGGGCGATTCGAGACGCCACGCGCCGTTCGTGCGCGACAATGCGAAAACGGTGTCGCCCGACGCTACGGACATGTTGACGACCGTGCGCTCAGCCACGGGGAACACGCGCGCGTCCTTCAGCGCCGTTTCTCCGACGCCGCAAGCGGCCGCCAACGACGCATCCACCACCACCACCGTCTTCCCGTCGGACGAAAGCGCGTACACGAGATTCGTCGCCGCCATGGAACCGAACACGATTTTTTCCGGCTCGCCGGACGCCGAGGAAACGGTAACGGACAGCACATCGTCGGCCGACATGCCGCCATGCGCTGGCGTCATGTCGGCGGGCGCGAAATCGGCCACGCGCGCTTCCGCGAGCCGGCGCACCAGCGCGCCGACGGTTTTGCCGTCCGCCGGAGCGTCAGCCGGGGCCGACAACCGCCACCCGCCCTTCGTGCGCACGAGTTTCACGGGAGGCGCGTCGCCGCGGCGCAAAGCCAACCCCGTCACGTCCTCGGCGGAACAGCCGAAAAGCGCACGACGGCGGAAATGCGAGGCGGGACGCATGGCGACGTCGCGCACCGTGGCGACCACCGTGAACACGCCGCGAACGCCTTCAGCGCGCGCGTACACTTCGTCCGCCGACGGCGTGGCCCGGCCAATCGAAAACGACTCCGTCCGCCCGGCGGCGGAAAGCCGCACCACGGTCTCTGGCGGATCGAGACCGAAATCGGCGAGCGTGCGCCCGAGCCGGCCGATTTCGGAATCGGAAAGCGCGTCGCGGGATCTCGCGCAAACGAAGGCGTCGAGCATTTCGAGCACGGCGGACGTTTCCGCCTCGACGGCGGCTTCGCCCCCGAACGACCACCGGCCGTCCGCTTTCTTTTCGAGCACGACGCATCCTCGCGACGACGGAGCGACGATGTCGATTTCGACGCGCTCGACGGCGTCCGCATCGAAATGCGTCAATGTCTGCCAACCGCGCGCTGCGGCCGCATTGCGCGACCGCCATGCGGAAAACAGCAGCAACAACGCCAGCAGCGCCGAACACGACGCGAAAAAGACGAACGACCGAAGATTGCTCACCGACGATTCCTCCATGCGATGACGCAAAGCGAAACCATGGCGAACAACGCCGGCCATGCCACGGCGGCCGCCACGCCAAGAGCCAACCATCCGTCGCGCGAAAGGCCGGACGACAACACGTCGGCGCCGGTGTCCGGAGCGGTCGAGGCGTCAATTCCCGCCAACCACGAAAAGGCGTTCATCAAAAACGCGAGATTCGCGTTCGCGCGCGACGCGAGCGCGCCGTTCAGGGCGAACGAGGCGTCGCCCACCACCACGATTCGCGTGGGACGCAACGCGAGATCGCCGGACAATTCGCCGCCGCGCTCGATGGCCGCGGCCAACGGAATCCCGTTCGCGTCCTTGACAAGCGGCACGGAGTCTTCCGCCTTCACTCCGGCCGCGTCGGCGGCGAACACGAGGCGCGTGCCGGCGAGCGGACGGGTGACGGGGTGGAAGGCGAAATCCGATGCCGGCGAATTGCCGCCGCCGTCCAGGTCCGACAACGGAGCGTCACGCGCCGCGAAAGAAACGCCCCAACGGCCAAGCAAGGCGTCGACGCCGGCGCGGGAACGGCCGTCGGTCAAGACGAAAAGCCGCCCGCCCTTTTTCAGGTAAGCGTCGAGACGAACCGTTTCGGCCGCCGAAAAAGCCGTACGGGCGCCGGCCACTGCGATTGCGACGCCGTCTTCCGGCCACGGGCCGTCTGTCGGCAGGATTTCCGAACGGTATCCGCCCTGGCGCAGCACGCGGACGAAATCGCTCAAGCCGAATGCGGCGTCGTGGTCGCCCGGAGCGCTCTCGCCATGCCCGGCCGTCCAGTAGACGACTTCGCGGCGCGCCGGCAGCGACAGCCGCTGAAGCGCGCTGGCGCAGGCGGATTCGTCCGCCTCGGCCACGCCGAGCACCACCATGCGGCGTCCACGACGAAACACGAGCGAACCTTCGGCCACGCCTTCGCGAACGAGTTTGGAAGCTTTGCCGACGTCCCAGCGGGGATCGACGAACTCGGCGACGATTTCGGCGCCGCCCAACGCTTCCGATTCGGCGGCCAGTTGTCGCAACAAGCGCGCCGCGGGACGGAAATCGCGCGAAACGCGCGAAAGGAAACATGTCACCGCCGTCCGGCCCCGGCCCTCCGAAAGAATCTGCAGCGTCCTCGCCGAAAACCCAGCCCGGCGCGCACCCCAGGACAAATCGAACGTGCGGTCGTAGCGCAAGGCGCACGCGCACAGCAAGCCGGTGAAAACGAACGCCATCAGCACGGTGGCAGCCGTGGACAATTTCAGCGGCCCCAAGCCGCGAACTCCGGCGAACCGGCTGCATGCGATCGCCTTGGAGCCGGCGAACAGGGCGAAAAGGCCGAACGCCAGATAGAACGCCACGGGCGCCACGGACGCGTACGCATCGGCGAAATCGACGGCGTGGGCGACGGCGGGCAGTTCGGCAAAACGCCCGCGCCACACGGGATGCCATTGCAACACCGCGCGGAAAAGACCGTATGGCAGAAGCGACGTGAGCGCCAACGACAACACCGCCGCAACGGCCGCCGAACGCGCACACGCGCTCGCCATGCACCCGACCGCCACGGCAAAAAAGGCCTCAAGCGCCAAACCGCAA
>JAKSOX010000134.1 GCA_024405335.1 Kiritimatiellia bacterium | reverse complement strand
CGGGCGTGGTGTACAAGATCAAGATGAAGGACGGCTCCGAGCGCGACCTCGACAACCCGCTGCAGATGCCCGATCCGTCCTCGTTCGACACGATTTCCGAGCCGATTCTCAAGGCGCGCATCATCACGCCGTCCGAATCGATCGGCGACGTGATGCGCATCGTGATGGACCGCCGCGGCGTGGTGGAGGGCACGGAGTCGATGGACGCGAAGCGCGTGATGCTGCACTGCATGCTGCCGCTGAACGAAATCCTCATCGACTTCCACGACACGCTCAAGTCCGTGTCCCACGGCTACGCGAGCATGGACTACGAGCCGAACGGCTACCAGGTTTCGGACATCGTGAAGATGGACATCCTGCTGAACGGGGAAACGGTGGACGCGTTCGCCACGATGGTCCACCGCGACAAGGCCCGCGCGCGCGGCATCCAGATGTGCAAGGCGCTGGCGGACACCATCCCGCCGCACATGTTCAAGATCCCGGTCCAGGCCGCGATCGGCCGCGAGATCATCGCCCGCGAGGACATCCGCCCGTTCCGCAAGGACGTGCTGGCGAAGCTCTACGGCGGCGACGTGACGCGCAAGATGAAGGTGCTGGAAAAGCAGAAGCGCGGCAAGGCCAGGATGAAGGAATTCGGCCACGTGAACGTGCCACAGAGCGCGTTCATCGCCGTGCTCAAAGGCACGGTCAAGGAGCGTTGACGTGTTCACGCGGAACCGGACGCGCGCGCTCAGGATCGGGAACCTGCCGCTCGGCGGCGGCGCGCCCGTGAGCGTGCAGACGATGTTGAACGACGACCCGCACGACGCTGCCGCGCTGGCCGCGCATCTCGAAAAATGCGCCGCCGCCGGGGCGGACCTGGTGCGGCTCACCGTGCCGGACGCGGAAGCCGCGAAGACGCTCGGCGAGGTCCGCCGCCGTTCGCCCGTGCCGCTCGTGGCGGACGTGCATTTCGACTACCGCTGCGCGCTCGCCGCCATCGAAGCTGGCGTGGACGCGCTGCGCCTGAATCCCGGCAACGTCGGCGGGCGCGCCAACGTGCAGGCCGTGGCCCGCGCCGCGAAGGCGAAAGGCGTGCCGATCCGCATCGGCGTGAACGGCGGCAGTTTGGACAAGGCGCTTTTCGCCAAACACGGCTCCGCCACGCCGGCGGCGCTCGTCGAATCCGCGTTGCAGCATTTGAAGCTGCTGGAGGACGAGGGGTTCCGCGACGTGGTCGTTTCCGCGAAGGCGAGCGACGTCGCGCGGACGCTGGAAACCTATCGGCTGTTGGCGGAAAAGACGGATTGTCCGCTCCATCTGGGCGTCACCGAGGCGGGCACGTTCATCCCCGGCACGGTGCGCAATTCCGTGGCGCTCGGGATTCTGCTTTCCGAGGGAATCGGCGACACGATCCGCGTGTCGCTCACCGACACGCCGGAAAAGGAAGTGAAGGTGGGGCTCGAAATCCTCCGCGCGCTGGGCATGAAGGCGCCGGGACCTTCGATCACCAGCTGCCCCACCTGCGGGCGGACGCGCTGCGATCTCTTCGGCACGGCCGAGCGCGTCGAGGCCGCGTTGGAGGCGCTTCACCGGGAGCGTCCGGGCGTCCGGTTCCCGCACGTGGCCGTGATGGGGTGCGTGGTGAACGGTCCTGGCGAGGCGAAAGGCGCCGACGTGGCGCTTTGCGGCGGCGAAAAGGAATTTCTCCTCTACGTGCGCGGCTCGCTCGTGAAGAAAGTGGCCGAAGGGGAGGCCGTGGACGCCGTCCTCGAGGCCGTGAAAGGAAACATGCCGTGAACGAAACCGTAACGTCCGACAGGACGAAGTGCACACAGGAAAGGATGGTCGGAATGAAAAAAATGGCGTTGGCGGCGTTGGCGACGTTGTCCGTTTCGTGCGCATGGGCCGCGAAAGACGGCAAAGGATGGGTGGTGGTGAACGAGGACAACGACCACTACTTCAAGTGCGAAAGAACGAACGACCACTGGCCCGTCGCCGGCGGCGACGCGCAGATGACAGTTCCCGCGCTCGAGGCGTATGCGGACATGATCACGGCTTCGGGCAAGGTGACGCACGTGTTCTGGTGCATATGCGGCGGGCGTCCGAACGTCGACGGCATGCCCTGGGAACCGATCTGGTATTCGCTCACGCAGGAAGGCGCGGACTTCACGGTGATCGACGCCGGTTCGCGCACCTGGCCGGAAAACGCGCTGCTGCTGCATCGGCGCGGCATCGACCCGTACAAGACGTGGATCGCCCGCTGCCGCAAGAACGGCGCGCAGGCGTGGATTTCGATGCGCATGAACGACGTGCACCACCTCTGGCGCGACAAGTACTTCCGCAACACGGTCTTCTGCGACTCCCACCCCGAGATGAACGTTTCGCGCGACAAGCGCGCCCAGTGGGAGCGCGCGTCGATGGACTATTCGTTCCAGGCCGTGCGCGACCACCACATGAAGATGTTCAAGGCGATCGTCGACCGCTACGACGCGGACGGCGTCGAAATGGACTTCTGCCGCAGCGGCACGTATTTCCCGGAAGGCAAGGGGCGCGAATTCATGCCGCTGATGACGGACTTCATCCGCGAAGCGGGCGCCTACGCCCACGCCAAGCGCGGCAAGGGCTACGGCGTGGCCATCCGCGTCCTGCCCGATCCCCAAAAGGCCTACGACAAGGGATTCGACGTCGCCACGCTCGCGAAGGAAGGCGCCGTGGACGTGGTGATTCCCTGTCTGCAAAGCCCGGTGGGGAACGGCTTCACCATCGACCACGCGGCGTGGAAGGAGGTGCTCAAGGACGCGCCGGGCGTCGTGCTCGTGGGCGGCACCACCACCACGTTCGGCGGCCCCTACCACAATCCCTCGTCCCTCGCCGGATGGTCGGCCGCGATGCGCGCGCGCGGCTGGGAAAACCTCTATCTTTTCAATTACGCCTACATGAACCGCGCCACGCGCGAAGCCGGCTACTTCAAGGACGCGCTGTACGCCAAGGCGGACGACGCCGTGCCCCGCACCTTCCTTTTCGCGGGCGACAAGCGCGAACCCGCGCGGGCGCGGAAGGTCGTGAAGGGCAAGTTCGTGAAAGCCGCGTTCGATCCCGCGTCCTGGACCTACTCCGTGGACGGCGAAACGCCCCGGAAGTTCGAATTCTCCTCCCGTCGCAATTTGCGCGTCAAGGCGAAGGCGGACGGCGGCGACTACCCGGTGCTGGCCAAGGCCGTCCTCGAAGGCGTGCTCGTGGCCGAGGCCGACGGCACGGCGGCGATTGGCGCCGGCTTCGACTGGCGCTGGGAAGTGGACGTGAACGGCAAGCGCGCGTTCGGGCGGAACGAGTTCGTTTCCGCGCGCGACAAAGTTTCGTTCCGCGCGGACGACTTCCGGTTCCGCGCGGCGGTCAAGAAGGGCGCGAACAAGGTGCGCGTCGAAATCGTCCTGGGCACGGTGGGCATGGCCGAGATGCGCGCGATCGACCCCGCGGAACTGACGGAAGGTTTCGACGTCACCGACGAAGAACACTACTTCCGCCACGTGAAGGCGAAGGTGCGCGACGTCGGCGAGTGGAATCCATTCGGCGCGAAACTCGACGCCCCGTGGTGGCAGACCGTCGAGCTGCCGGCGGGAACGAAGACGCACGGCACGGTGGCGCGCGTCGTCTGCGAATTCCGGGGCGGCACGGTGCCGCGGGTGGTGACGCTCAACGGCGTCGATTCGCTGGCGTCCGAGGTCAAGAACGGCGAATTGACCAAAACCGTCACCTACGTGATCCCCGCCGAGGCCGTTCGCGGCGGCGTGAACGTGCTCGGCATCATGCCGGTGGAACCGCCGGCGGCCGCGGTCGTCCGCGCCGCGCTCGAAGTCGAATGAGCCGTGGCCGGCAAGCCGGGGACGGTGCGCATTATCTTCATCCGAAAACGTCGTTTCGTGGTATAATCTCCGGCCATGCGAATCGTTGATTGCGATTATTTCGTAGTGGGGTCCGGCATGGCCGGGCTCGTCACCGCGTTGCACCTCGCCGAACACGGCAAGGTGACGCTGGTGACGAAAGCGCGCCTTCAGGACTGCAACACCAATTTCGCCCAGGGTGGAATCTGCTGCGTGGCGGATCCCGCCGACAGTTTCAAGGCCCATTTGCAGGACACGCAAATCGCCGGCGCGGGACTCTGCGCCGAGCGGGTCGTCGCGCGCATCGTGGCCGAAGCGCCGAAGGGCATCGCGGATCTCGTCAAGTACGGCGTCAAGTTCGCCAAGAACGCGGACGGCTCCTGGGAACTCACGCGTGAAGGCGGCCATTCCGCGCGCCGCATCTTCCACGCGGGCGACATCACGGGCGAGAAGTGCGAGGCGGCGATGATCCGCGCCTTGCGCAAGCATCCGGAAATCGACGTGCGCGAGCACGCGACGGTGATCGACCTCGTCACCACCGCGCGCAAGCTCGGGCAGAAGGGGCCGAACCGCTGCGTGGGCGCGTACGTGCTGGACGGCGAGACGCAGGAGATCTACGCGATCCGTTCGCCGAACACGGTTCTCGCCACGGGCGGCTGCGGCAAGGTGTATCTGTACACCTGCAATCCGGACACGGCCACGGGCGACGGCATCGCGCTCGCCTGGCGCGCCGGCGCCAAGATCGCGAACATGGAGTTCATCCAGTTCCATCCCACGTGCCTGTACCACCCCGCCGCCAAGCGCTTCCTCATCTCCGAAGCCGTGCGCGGCGAAGGGGCGGTGCTCGTGGACGCCCATGGTCGGCCGTTCATGCGGAAATACGATCCGCGCGAATCGCTCGCGCCGCGCGACGTCGTGGCGCGCTCCATCGACTCGGAGATGAAGCGCACGGGCGCGCCGTGCATGTACCTGGACATCCGCTTCAAGGGCCGGGACTACCTGCGCAAGCGCTTCCCGAACATCTACAAGAAGTGCCTTTCGTTCGGCATCGACATGGCGAAGGACCTCATTCCCGTGGTGCCGGCGGCGCATTACTGCTGCGGCGGCATCCAGGCGACGGTGGACGGCCGCACCTCGATCAAGGGACTTTCGGCGGTGGGCGAATGCGCCTGCACCGGCCTCCACGGCGCGAACCGCCTGGCGTCCAATTCGCTCATGGAGGCGCTGGTGTGCGCGCGCCTCACGGCGAAGCGGCTCCGCGTGCGGCCGCTCAAGGGCGAGAACTGGAAAATCCCGGATTGGAAGACGGGCAAGGCCGTCGCGCCGGACGAAGCGGTGCTCGTGTCGCACATGTGGGACGAGATCCGCCGGCTGATGTGGGACTACGTGGGCATCGTCCGCACGGACAAGCGGCTCGCCCGCGCGCGCCACCGGCTGCAGACGCTGCGCAAGGAAATCCGCGAATACTATTTCCGCTACCTCGTCACGCCCGACACGCTGGAACTGCGCAACCTCGCGGTGTGCGCGGAACTGATCGTCAAGAGCGCGCAAAAGCGCCGCGAGTCGCGCGGACTGCACTACACGCTGGACTGTCCCGAAAAGCTGCCGGTCGCCAAGGACACCGTTCTGCCGGGATACCGGTGAGCGGATCCTTTTCCGCCCCGGAAGTTCCGTCATTTGACGATGACGGAGAACCCCGTTTCTTGAGCGGCGGCACGGCGAAGCAGTACGCCGAGTCGTATCTCGCGCCCGGCAAGCCCGTGTGGCTCGTGGGGCTTTCCTTCGAACGCGGCACGCGCCGTTTCGTCGAGGGCGCCGTCGCGCGGGTCAAGGTGGACGAGGGGCGGCGGCAAAGTGAATGGCGGCCGCGGTCAAGCAAGGGC
>JAKSOX010000133.1 GCA_024405335.1 Kiritimatiellia bacterium | reverse complement strand
TACACCTGGAAGGGGTCCGTGAAGGAAGGCGACTGGTCCGATCCGAACAACTGGAGCACCGATTACGACATTCCGGAGTGGCTGTGCTACCGCTACCCGAAACTGGGCAACAGCAAAGCCAACTTCAACAACAACACCAAGGCGCGCATCCACGTCACCGAAAACGCGACCGTGGACTACATCTACCTCGCGCGCTACAAGAACCTGGACCTGACCTTCTGGGGCGAGACCAACCGCACGCTTTCCTGCAACAAGTGGTACGTCGACAACGCCGCCGACAAGCGCGACGGCACGGACTGGCAGAACAAGATCACGCTCGACAACGTGACGTTCGAGGCCCGCTACACCGACAACGACATCAACTGGTGGTATTGGCCGTCGGGCTTCCACTGGACGATGGTCAACGGCGGCAAACTGTACAGGAACAACGGCGGCGGCGACACCGACAACCGCCGCGTCCGCATGCACAACCAGACGACGGACGGCAAGTGGAAGGGCCGGTTCGACATCCTCAACGGCGGCACGATGCAGTTCGACTCGTGCCTGTACGTCGGCGGCGACTGCCTCTTCGTGGTTTCCAACGGCACGCTCGAGTGCGGCAACAGCATCTACCTCAACTCCAAAACGGCCGGCGGCACCATCCGCATCTGCGGCACGAACTCCAACGTGCGCATCAAGTACAACGCGCGGAACAACGCGGAAAGCGGCTACCAGCCCACCGCGCCGCTTTCGGGCGGGTTCGAGTTCCTGCTGCCGGACGGACCGCTCGCGCGCGTCCCGGTGATGCAATACAACGGCTCGTCCGACGACCAGCAGTTCGGCTCTTCGGATGCCACCACCCTGGCGAAGCCGCTCGCGTTCAAGATCCTGCCCGAAAGCCCCGCGACGCGCGTGGACGCCACGAACGACTACCACCTCGTGCAGTGGATGCGCAGGGTCAACCACAAGAAGCTCGACGTTTCCCTGCCGCATCCGGACGCGGACGAACTGCTGGTCCGCCAGGACGTCTTCAAGGAGCCGTGGACCCCGCTGGCCGACTGGACGGCGGCCGGCCTCGGGCTGGCGACGAACCTGGGCGTGCGCATCTGCGGGGCGTCGAAGCGCGGAATCGTGTCCGTGACGGGCTCGCCGGAGACAATCGACCTGCCGGAGCTTTCGCCCGCCTTGGGCGAACACGGCGGCTACGTTTCCAACGACGTGGTGACCTGCACGGCGCCGGAGGGCCTGCGGCAGGTTTCCGAATCCAAGCGCGTCACGGTGACGGGCTGGATTCTGAAGACGGTGGACCCCGTGACGCTCGAACGCACGCCGGTCGCCACGAACGACGCGGAGAACGCGGCGTCGTGCACGTTCACGCATCTGGGCGGCTGGCACGAAGTCGAATGGCGGTGGCGCGTCGAGTACCGCGTCCAGGCCACGAGCGACAACGCTGGCGTGACGGTGGAGCCCGCGGAACAGTGGATCGAGCGCGGCGGCTGGGCGACGGTGTCGGCGGCGAACAGCGCCACGAAGGCGTGGTACAAGTGGCTTGACGTGGAAGGCGGCGCCGTGTCGAACAGCGTCACCTGGGGCAACCACCTCGACAATCCGCTGCGGTTCTCCGTGGCGAACCCGATCGCCGTGCAGGCGTGCTCCGCGACGCGCTACTACCTGACCACGAACGGCAGCGACTCCGCGGCCGGCACCACGTGGGCGACGGCGCTCAAGACGGTTCGCAAGGCGCTCGAAAAGGCGAACGCCACCACGCCGGCGCACGTCACGATGCGCGCCGGGCAGTATCCGATGTCCACGGGCGCCAACCAGGAGTTCGCGCTCGACAAGCCGATCGTGTTCGAAGGCGAAGACGACGACTGTTCGGCGATCATCTACCGCGCGCACGACGGCGGCAACGGCGCCGCCGACGACTACCGCCGCCGCCGGACGCGTTCCGTGATCGCGCTGGCGCACGCGGACGCGCAGATCCGCAAAATCGGCGTCACCACGAAGAACACCGCCTGGGGGCGCGGCGTCACCTGCGAAAACGGCGGCCTCGTGGACGGCTGCCACGTGTACCAGTGCTACACGGTGGAAAACAACGGCTGGGGCTGCTACGGCGGCGGCGTGGTGATCTACAGCGGCGGCCACGTGCGCAACTCGGTCATCGAGCGCAACGTGTGCAACGGCACGGGCACCCAAGACTACAGAGGCGGCGGCATCTGGATGAACGCCGGCCTCGTGGAGGGCTGCGTGATCACGAACAACTGGCTCAATCCGCGCGGCAGCGGCTATGGCGTTGGCGGCGGCGTGTACATGGAAGGCACGGGCGCCACGCTGCGCAACTGCATCGTCGCGCGGAACGTGCACACGTCTTCGGGCACGGGCGTGCGGCTCGCGAGCCGGAACGGCCTGATGGAAAACTGCATCGTCGCCGAGAACACCTGCGAGCGCTTCTCCGGCCGCAGTGGCGTGTCCGCCCTGAACGGCGTCATCCGCAACTGCGTGATCTGGGGCAACACGAGCCTGGGCAGCCCGATCGACGTCGCCTTCGACGCGGGCGGCGGCTGGGAGGTCGAGCACAGCGTTTCCTCCACGGCGATGCCCGGCGAGGGCAATCTGGTCAAGGATCCGCTGTTCATCCCGGGCGACCCGCTCTACCGTTCGCCGTATGGCGTGCTGACGGATCTGGGCGCCACCACGGACCGGATGCGCGGCGGCGACGCGTTCGACTTCGGCGGCAATCCGCGCGTGTCCGGGGCCGCGGTCGACCTGGGGCCGCACGAAATCCGCCAGGACGTCTTCGCGTGCGACTTCACGGCCGTTTCCTCGGGGTCCGGTTCGAACGCGGTGGTGACGCTCGACGGCTCGGTCGTGGGCACCTCCAGCTCCTGCCGGTACACGTGGCGGTGGCGGGGCGCCGACTCGACGGCGTGGCAAACGACGAACGGCGTGGGCCTTGCGCATTTGGAACTGACGGGGCTGGCGGCCGGCAAGTATTCGATCCAGCTCACGGTCCAGACGACGACCGGCGGCGCCACGACGTCCGCGGAGCGCGCGGAGGCGCTGACGATCGCGCCCATGCTCGTGTACGTGTCCAACAAGGGTTCGGACGCGTATCCCTACGACACGCCCGCGAAGGCCACGCCGAATCTGCAGGCCGCCATCGACGCGGTGGCCGATTTCGGCGAAGTGCGGCTGGTGGACGGCGCGTATCCGCACGTCAACAAGCCGCAACTCGTCATCAACCGTCCGATCCGCGTCGTGTCCGAGAACGGTCCCGAAAAGACGATCGTCTACGGCTACGTGAACCGCTACCACAACTGGGGCACCAGCCAGGAATCGCCCGACAAGTTCATCTGGGTGGGCCACACCAACGCGCTCGTCGCCGGCATCACCTTCTGCGGCTACAACAACCTGGAAACGCTGGCCGTCACCGAACTTTTCGGCGGCATGTTCGTTTCCGGCGGCGTCGCGTCCAACTGCGTGATCCGCAACTGGTACACGTGCGAAAACCCGAACCGCAACTCGGTGAGCGAATACGGCGCCGGCGTCCACCTGAGCGGCGGTTTGCTGGTGGATTCCACGGTGTGCTGCAACCAGATCAAGGCGGGCAACGGCAACGGCTACCCGGGCGGCGGCATCTACATGAGCGGCGGCACGGTGGACCGTTGCGTGGTGAGCAACAACTGGACGCAGCAGACCTCCAACGGCTACGCCCAGAACGGCGGCGGCGTGTACATGGACGGAGGCACGCTCAAGAATTCGCTGATCGTGGGCAACACCTGCAACAACTACGGCGGCGGCGTGTTCGCGACTGCGGGTGAGTCTTCCGAGACGAAGGTGTACAACTGCACGATCGTGGGCAACACGGCGCGGTACGCGGGCGGCCTCCGCGTGAACCACGCGAACGTCACGGTGATGGACACGATCGTGCGCGGCAACTTCGCCTACGAAGATTCGACCGCCGGCTCGCCGAACTGGCGTTTGGCGTCGGGCTCGAAGGTGTACAACCTCTGGTCGCCGCAGTTCGGCGGCTACTTCGAGAACGTGGCGAAGGAGACGCTGGCGCGCGATCCCGAGTTCGCGGGGCCCGCCGTGGGCGACTATTCGATCGACGCGAGCTCGCCGTGCGTCGACACCGCCGTGCGCGTGCCGGACGAAGGCGAGCGGGACCTCAACGGCAACCCGCGCGTTTCGGGCGCGCGCATGGACGCCGGCTGCTGCGAGAACGCGCTCGACACGCCCACGTTCGGCCTCACCTACAAGCTGCTCGACGCGGACGTGGGCACCACGCGCGTCCGGTTCGAGGCGCACGGCACGAAGACGCTGCCGATCGAGCCCAAGAAATGCTGCTGGCTCGTCGATCCCGAAGGGGGCGTCGACGCCGTGAACGTGTCCTGGTTCGAGGACGATTTCGAGGAGACGAACAGCGTCGTCACGCTCGACGCCGGCTGGCATTCGGTGGCCGTGTGCGTCTACTACGTGGACGAGGCCGGCATCGACCGCAAGCTCGTGATGCGGCGTCCGAACTGGTTCGCGATCTACGCGGCCGACCTGTACGTGTCGGCGGACAACCTGTCGCCGCAGCAGCCGTACGGGAGCTGGGAAACCGCCGCCTCGAGCATCGACGACGTGTGGTCGCTGGCGACGGACGGCAGCACGATCCACCTTGCGGCCGGCACGTACGTCGTTTCCGGCGAACTGTCGATCACGAAGGCCATCAAGATCGTCGGGCCCGGCGGCGACTACGCGAGCGGCGCGGTTCTCGACGGCATATACAAGTACCGTCCGCTGGGCGTGTACCACAAGGACGCGGTGGTGTCCGGCGTGACCATCGCACGCGGCGTCGGCTACGGCCGGTACCGCCAGGTCGAAAGCGGCTTCGGCTTCTACCTGTACGACGGCACGATCACCAACTGCTGGATCTACGACAACTGCATGCACAACAGCTACGGGACCACCGGCGGCTTCTACGGCATGGGTGGCCGCGTCCACAACGGCACGCTCGTCGACTGCGTGATCACGAACAACTGGGTGTACTACGGCAACGAACCGCACGGCTTCGGCGTGTACGTGTCCGGCACGGGGTTGGTGGACCGCTGCGTGTTCACTGGCAACCGCCAGACGGCCAACCACAACAACAACTGGCTCCTGGGCGGCGGCGGTTTGTTCATGGACGGCAACGGCCGGGTGCGGAACTGCATTTTCCGCGACAACCGCGCCAACCGCTACGGCGGCGCCTGGATTTCGAACGGCACCATCGACAACTGCCTCTTCGAGAACAACCACGCCTTCTGCTACAACGGCACGGCCTACGCGGGCGGCCTTTACGTGTCCGACCCCGGCCGCGCCCGCAACTGCGTGCTGCTGGGAAACACGAGCGCCAAGGCGACGGGCGCGGCGATCGACTGCCAGGGCTCGAACGAGAAGGTGTTCCGGAACTGCCTGCTCTCGACGAGCTACGGCGTGAATCCGGTGGCGTCGGGCACGGCGGGCTACGAGGACGAGGAATTGCCGGCGCTTTGGGCCGGGCATTTCGGGCAGGCGACTTACGCCGGCCAGTGGGGCGCGGACGAGGCCCTGCTCAAGTGGCGGATGGACTGGGGCAAGCGCGTGCCGCGCAAGGCGCCCGTGGTGAACAAGGGCGAAACGCTCGAGTGGATGGACGCCGGCGCGCTCGACTTCAACCGCCGTCCGCGCGTGAACGGCGGCCGCCCGGAAATCGGCCCGTTCGAGTGCCACGTGCCGCTCGGCTTCTTCTACATGCTGCGGTAGCGTTCCGCATCCGGTTCCATCCATCCGTCCGT
>JAKSOX010000132.1 GCA_024405335.1 Kiritimatiellia bacterium | reverse complement strand
AGCGACATGTCGCCTTTGAGCACGTTCACGAGCTGCGGCAATTCGTCCAGCGAAAGCCTCCGGAGCGCCGCCCCCAGCCGCGTGACGCGGCCGTCCGCCATCGTGCGGAACTTGAGCACCTCGAACGGACGGCCGCCCAATCCCGCGCGCGTTTGGCGGAAGAGCGCCGGCGCGCCGTCGAAAGCGCGCACCGCCGCCGCGACGGCCGCCGCCAGCGGCGCCCACAGGGGCGCGGCGAAAAGCACGACGGCGATGTCGAAAAAACGTTTCACGCACAGGTCCGCGCCCGTCACGGCGCGATGTCGAGTCCGTTGCCGCGGTGGCTCTGCGGATGGAAATAGTATTCCTGGCCAGTGGCGTCCATCACGCTGCGCCACAGGTCGCCGCGCGGATTCACGCGCTGGCGCTCGATCGTGGCGAGCTTGATCGGCACGAGCGTGTTCCATTCGCCCATGAACCCCACCACGCAGTTCGTGCGGCCCGCCATCGCGGCGTGCACCGCGCTGCGCGCGAGCATGTAGCACCGAATCGCGTCCGTGCCGCGCGCCGGCACCGAACGGATCATGTAGCTCGGATCGAAATACTTGACGCTCGCGGACTCGCCCTTGCTCTTGAAGTGGTTCGTGATGTGGCGCTTGAGGAATTCGCCGATGTCCTTCTTGAGCACGTTGCCGGACGCGTCGGTGCCCGCCTCTTCGCCCTCGATGAGCCGCTGGCCCGCGCCTTCGGCCACCACGATCACGGAGTGCGTCTTGCCGCTCGCGATGCGCTTTTCGAGCGCCGCCAGCAACCCGTCCGGGCCCTCCACCTCGAAGTCGAGTTCCGGCACGAGGCAGAAGTTCACCACCGGATTCGCCACCGTGGCGTACGCCGTGATGAAACCGGAATCGCGGCCCATCAGCTTCACGAGACCGATGCCGTTGGCCGCGCCCTTCGCTTCCACGTGCGCGCTGCGGATCACGTCCGTCGCCGCCGCCACGGCCGTTTCGAACCCGAAGGACCGTCCCACGA
This sequence comes from Kiritimatiellia bacterium, assembly GCA_024405335.1. Lineage (GTDB taxonomy): Bacteria > Verrucomicrobiota > Kiritimatiellia > RFP12 > UBA1067 > UBA1731. Next base: position 4,806 of record JAKSOX010000132.1, on the reverse strand, counting down.
ACTGCAGGTCGTTGTCGATCGTCTTCGGCACGCCCACCACGGATATCTTGAGTCCCCGCCGCAGGCATTCCTCCGCCACGTCGCGCGCACCGCGCAGCGAACCGTCGCCGCCCACCACGAACAGCACGTTGATGTTCATGCGCACCAGCGTGTCCACCAGCTCGTCGGTGGGCTGCTGGCCGCGCGAGGACCCGAGGATCGTGCCGCCGATTTCGTGGATCGTGTCCACCACGTCGGGATTCAGCATGATCGGCTGGTGGCCGAATTTCGGAATCAGCCCCGCATACCCGAAGCGGATGCCGAAAATCGTCTTGATGCCGTAGTCGAAGGACAGGATTTCGACGAGTCCCTTGATCACGTTGTTGAGCCCCGGGCAGAGACCGCCCGCCGTGAGAATCCCCACGCGCGTCCAGCTGGGGTCGTGGTAGATCTTCTCGCGGGGACCCGCTCGCTCGAAACTGGGTTCGCGCCCGAGCTGCTCCTTGAGGTATTCGAGCAGCGTGCGGTTCTCGGTGAAGAGGATGCGTTCGCCGTCGCGGACGAACTCGTGGTGGCGCACGGGAGAATCGATTTTGCATTCGCCGAGCGTGTCCACGTCCAGCGGGTATTCGTCTTTGCTGGCGATGATCTTTTCGAGCGTGGCGGAAACTTTCATGGCATTGTCCTTTCGACGCGGACGGCGTTCAGTCGATTTCGAAACTCTGGCCGGGAACCGGCGCGTGGACGTTCGGCGTGCCGCGCTGCTCGAGCAACTTTTTCATGGCGGCCACCTTTTCCGGCTCCCCGTGGACGGCGAACGCGAACTTCGCGCGCTTGCCCACGCGGTCGTACCAGTCCATCAAGCCGTCGCGGTCGGCGTGCGCCGACAGCGCGTTGATCGTTTCCACCCGCGCGTTGAGCGGCAGTTCCTCGCCGAGGATGCGGATGGGGTTGCGCTCTTCCACGATGCGCCGCCCGAGCGTGTTCTCGGCCTGGAAGCCCACGATCAGGACGACGTTCCACGGATCGGTCACGATCTGTTTGAGGTGGTGCACCACGCGGCCGCCTTCGCACATGCCCGACGCCGCGATGATGATCATCGGTCCGGGCTGGTCGTTGAGCGCCATCGATTCCTGCGGCGTGGCGATGAACTTCATGCCCTCCACCATCACCGGGTTCTTGCCTTCGCGCAACACCGCGAGCGCCTCTTCGTTGTAGCAGCTTTCGTGGCGCGCGTAGATTTCCGTCGCCTTGCGGGAAAGCGGCGAGTCCACGTAAATCGGGATCTTCGGCAGCCGGCCCGCCGCGTGGAGGCGATTCAGGAAGTAGATTATCTGCTGCGTGCGGCCCACCGAAAACGCGGGGATGAGCAGCTTCGCGTTGTGCCGGTCCACTTTGTTGACGAGCATCTCGAGCTTGTCCTGCACGGAACCGGCGCTGGGGTGCAGACGGTCGGCGTACGTCGATTCGATGAGCACCACGTCCGCGCCTTCCGGGTATTCGTAGTGCTGCAGAATCGGTTGGTTCGGCTGGCCGAGGTCGCCCGAAAAGAGAATGCGGTGGCGATGGCCCTTGCCGCCCGCGACGTCGATCTGCACGAGCGCGGAACCGAGAATGTGCCCCGCGTTGAACAGCGTCGCGGTGACGCCGGGCGCGATTTCCGTGGGCGCGTGGCGGTGGATGGGCGTCATCAGCCGCATCAGCGCGTCCACGTCGCGCTCTTCGTACAGCGGCTCGAACAGCGCCTTGCCCTGCGCGCGGCGCTTCTTGTTCACGTACTCGAGGTCGCGGTTCTGCAGGAAACAGCTGTCGCGCAGCAGCACGTCGCACAGTTCGATCGTCTGCCCGCGCGCGTAGACGCGCCCGCGGAAGCCCTTCTTCACGAGCTGCGGCAGGTTGCCGGAATGGTCGATGTGCGCGTGCGACAGGATCACGCAGTCGATCGTCTTGGCGTCCACCGGCAGGTTGCGGTTCCGCTCGAACGCCTCCTTGCGGTGGCCCTGGTAGAGGCCGCAGTCGAGAAGGATGCGTTTGCCGCACGCCTCCAGAAGATGCATGGATCCGGTGGTGGTCTGGGCCGCGCCGAGGAACGTCAGTTTCATGGTTCGTCTCCTGCTTCGAGCGATGGATGCACGTCGACTTCGAAAGCCGCCTCGCCTTCGAGGTTGCGGCGGTAATGCGCCATGCCGGCGATCATCGCCGCGTTGTCGCCGCAGAACTTGGGCGCCGCCAGCAGCAGCGGCACGCCCGCACGCCGGGCCACGGCGCCCAGCGCGTCGCGCAGCGCGCCGTTCAGGCTCACGCCGCCGCCCACCACGAGCGCCCTGTAGTTGCGGCGCTTGAGCGCCGTGGCCGTGCGGTCTGCGAGCACGCCCACGATCGCCCGCTGGTAGCTCGCGCAAATGCGCGGAATCTCCGCCTCCGGCACGGGGCCTTCGCCGAACGCCTGGCGCACGTGGTGCAGCAACGCCGTCTTGAGGCCGGAAAAGCTCGTGCAGAGTTCCGCGTCCAGCCCCGCCAGCGCCGCCGTGCCCGCCTTCGGGCGCCCTTTCGGGAACGGGATGAAATCGCCGCCGGCGAACCGCTTCGCCGCGCGGTCCACCGCCGGCCCGCCCGGATAGCCCAGCCCCAGCAGCTTCGCCGCCTTGTCGAACGCCTCGCCCGCCGCGTCGTCGAGCGTCTGCCCCACGATCCGGTAACGCCCGTACCGGAGCACGTCCACCCAGCACGTGTGTCCGCCGGAAACGGCAAGCCCGAGCATCGGCGCGAGCGTCTCGGGATCCGGCACGTCCGGCGCGGGAAACGACGCATCGCGCAAAAACGGCGTGTGGAGGTGCGCCTCCATGTGGTTCACGCCGATCAGGGGCGCGCCCAGCGACATCGCCAGGCCCTTCGCCGCGTTCAGCCCCACCAGCAGCGCTGGCGACAGGCCGGGACCGTAGGTGACCGCCACCGCGTCGATTCGGCAGCCGGGGCCCGCTTCGTCCATCGCCTGCTTGACCACGCCGTAGATTTTCTCCACGTGTGCGCGGCTCGCGATTTCCGGCACCACGCCGCCCCACGGCTGGTGCAGTTTGATTTGCGTGTAGACGACGTTGGACAGCACGTCGCGGCCGTCGCGCACCACCGCGCACGCCGTCTCGTCGCAACTCGTCTCGATGCCCAGAACGTTCATTTCGGAATGCCGCCCTCACCAGAACTTCCACCAGGCCTTCTTGACCGGCTCGGTTTCGCCCGCCTCCATGTAAAGCGCCTTCACGCGCTCCGCGCCCGCGACGTCGGGATCCGTCATGCGCTCGTTCTCGCGGAACACCACGGCGTCCTTCAAGCTCCAGAACTCGGTGCGGATGAACTCGTCCTGCGTGGCGCGGTGCAGCACCGTCACCACCCCGTTCGTCTGCACGGAAACCTTCGGCTCCGTGACGCGCAGCAGCGTGCCAACGTCGTACGTGCGCCAGCGGCGACCGCCGTCTTCGTCGTGCGACTTCACGAAAAGGTGCTCGCCGCGGCCGCGCCGCCAGTAGACGAGTTCGAACATCCGCTTCAGCCCGGGGACGTTCGAGAACACCTGCATCGCGCCGCCGCACTTGACGCCGGGAACGACGTCGAAGCTCACGCGCGGCGATTCGTAGCGCATGCCGCCGTGCACCAGCACGGCGCGCGCCAGGTAGCGCGTGGCGTCGGAAAACAAGAAATGGTCGCCCAGAAAGGTCTCGAGCTTCTGCCCTTCGGAAGGCCCCAACGCGAATTTGGCGGTGAAGGGCTTCTCGCCGGAACACTTGGGATAGGCGCGCCCGTCCGACGCGCGAGCCAGCTCCAGCACGAGCTTGTCCGCCGCGTCGCCCGGCGCCACGACGATCGTGTCGCCGCTCGAGTTCGCCACGTCCACCACGGCGCGGATGCGCTCGCCCTGCACCCACTCGCGGCAGTCGAACAGCAACTTGACGGATATTTCGCTCGGCGCCGCCGCGCCGAAAACGGCGCACGCGACGCACGACGAAAAGGCAATTGACACGTATTTTCGCATGCCCGTAGAATACCATTTCCGGCCCGCGATTTCAAGCAAAGGGTTGCGTGCGCCCCGGCCCGGATCAAGCGTCAATATCCGCAGCCGAGGATTTCCTTTTCGCAGCCGAACGTCGCCGCGATCAGCGCGGCGCGGATCCACATGCCGTTGCGCATCTGCCGCCAGTACATGGCGCGCGGATCGTGGTCGCAGCAGGTGGCGATTTCGTCGCGGCGCGGCAGCGGATGCATGATCACGCCGTCCTTCGGCAGCAGTTTGAGCTCTTCGGCGCCGAATTTGAACTTCGAGGTGTCGATACGCGCGGATTCGCCCTTGGCCGCGTCCCACTCGTCCTGGATGCGCGTCATGTACACCGCATCGGAAAGCGAAACCGCCTCGCGGAGGTTGTCCGAAACCGCGTAGGACACGCCCTTCTCTTCGAGGATGTCCAGCACGTCCCGCGGCACCTGCAGCTCCTTCGGCGCCACGAACACCTGGCGGACGTTTTCGAAATTGGTGAGCAGGTACGACAACGACCTGACCGTGCGGCCGCGCAACAGATCGCCGCAAAACGTCACCGTGCGGTTCTTGAGCCCGCCCTTCGTCTCGAACGAACGCAGCAGCGTGTACACGTCCAGCAGCGCCTGCGTCGGGTGCTGGTCCTTGCCGGAGCCGGCGTTGATGATCGGAATCGGGCGGTCCGAATTGGAAAGCTCCCACGCCATCTGCTCGGCGAGGCCCTTCTCGGGCGTGCGCATGATGATCATGTCGAAATACGACGAAAAGGTGCGGATGGAATCCTCCTTCGATTCGCCCTTGAA
>JAKSOX010000131.1 GCA_024405335.1 Kiritimatiellia bacterium | reverse complement strand
GTGTCCGCCACGGACAAGGTCGCCACGGGCGACGTGCTCGCGGTGATCGGATGATTAAATGGTTAAATGGTTAAATGGTTAAATCGCCCTTCGGGCTTTAAATTTAAAGGCGAAGCCGATTTAACCATTTAAAACGAAGCGATTTGATAACGACGAAGGTTTTCAACTGATGAAAAAACTTTTTCTCACAATGCTTGTTGCGGCCGGCTGCTTCGCGGCTTTCGCCGACGGCGACTGGAAGACCACGCTCGGCAAGGTGAAGGACCTCACGGGCGACACCGGCATCGCCGGTTTCATGCGCAAGTCCGCGCCCGACTACATCACCGGCGACTTCGCCGAGGCGGATCGCCCCGCGAAGCCCGACTTCTCGAAGCCCGGCGCGCTCGCCCGCGCCGCCTACGCGAACAAGAACGGCTTCTGGGTGGTCGACGACGTCCAGGCGGCGACGCTTTCCACCGGGAAGCACGCGGTGAAGAAAGGCGACTGGATCGGCGGCTACTTCGACGACGCCGGCGCGTTCGTCAGGGGCCACGAGGTGAAGACGCTTTTCGGCATGCCCTACGGCGTGGGGCAGCTGATCATGATTCCGCTGTGCCTCGTGATGATGTACCTCGCCATCGTCAAGGGCTTCGAGCCGCTGCTGCTGCTGCCGATCGGCTTCGGCGGGCTGCTCGCGAACTGCCCGCTCGCCGGCGTCACCGCGCCCGCGATGCTGCACGACGGCGCAATCGCGTTCCTCGCGAGCGGCTTGCCCGTGATGCAGGGCGGCATCGTGGAGCCGGGCGGCTTCCTCTACTACTTCTTCCACTTCGGCATCGACACGGGCGTGTTCCCGATCATGATCTTCATGGGCGTGGGCGCGATGACCGACTTCGGCCCGCTGATCGCCAATCCGAAAACGGCGCTCCTCGGCGGCGCCGCGCAGTTCGGCATCTTCTTCGCGCTCTTCGGCGCGCTGGGGCTCGCCGCGGTTTTCGGGAACGACTTCTTCGGCGTGGAGCCCCTGAAGGCGGCCGCTTCGATCGGCATCATCGGCGGCGCGGACGGCCCCACGGCCATTTGGCTCACTTCGCGTCTCGCCCCGGACCTCCTGGGCGCGATCGCCGTGGCCGCGTACTCCTACATGGCCCTTGTCCCGATCATCCAGCCGCCGATCATGAACGCGCTCACCACGAAGAGCGAGCGGCTCATCAAAATGCCGCCGCTCAGGGAGGTGAAGAAGATCGAGAAAATCTGCTTCCCGCTGATCGTGTTGCTGTTGTGCGCGTTCCTGCTGCCTTCCGCCGTGCCGCTGATCGGCGCGTTGATGCTGGGCAACCTGGCGAAGGAAGTCGGGCCGTCGGTTTCGCGCATCGCGGACACGATGTCCAACGCGCTCATCAACATCGTCACGATCATGCTCGGCCTTTCCGTGGGCTCGAAGCTCGCGTGCGAGAAGTTCCTTTCCGGCACGACGCTGGGCATTCTGGCGCTGGGCCTCTGCGCGTTCTGCGTGGGCACCGCCGCCGGCGTGGTGATGGCGAAGATCATGAACCTCTTCTCGAAGGAGAAGGTCAATCCGCTGATCGGTTCCGCCGGCGTTTCGGCCGTGCCGATGGCGGCGCGCGTTTCGAACAAGGTTTCGCTCGGCAACGACCCGACGAACTTCATCCTCATGCAGGCGATGGGGCCGAACGTCTCTGGCGTCATCGGCTCGGCCGTCGTGGCGGGCGTTCTCTACACCCTCTGCCGCTGATGCGATGAAAACGAAACAGTTCTGGTACCCGCTCCCGGCGCGGCTCATAGCGCAGCATCCGTCCGAGCAGCGGGGCACCGAACGGATGATGGTGCTCCACCGCGCGACCGGCGTGCTGGAGCACCGTCGCATTTCGGACATAGTCGAATACCTCGACGAAAAGGACCTGCTCGTCGTCAACGACACGAAGGTTTTCCCCGCCCGGCTGCTGGGCACCTGGAGTGATTCGCCCGGCGCGGTGGAAGTGCTGATGGTGAATCCCGCGCCCGAGAACGAAGGTCCGCCGCCGATGGAGGATCTGCTCGAGCGCGTGACGTGGAACGTCCTCATCGGCAGCGGCCGGCCGAGCCGCGCGGGCCAGGTGGCCGTGTTCGGACCGAACCGCGAACTGCGGGTGGAGCTGCTCGAGAAGCTGGACGGCGGCATGTGGAAGTGCGCCTTCCGCAGCGGGAAGCCGTTGGCGGAACTGTTGGATGCGTTCGGGCGCACGCCGGTGCCGCCGTACGTGCACCGCGAGGGCACGGCCGAAGAGGAAGCCGCCGACCGCGACCGCTACCAGACGATCTACGCGAAGCACGTCGGATCCGTGGCGGCGCCCACGGCGGGCCTCCATTTCACGCCGGAGATATTCGCGGCGCTCGAAAAGAAGGGCGTCCGCCGCGTGGCGGTCACGCTGCACGTGGGGCCGGGCACGTTCCGCCCCGTGAAGACGGACGAAATCGAAGACCACCACATGGACTTCGAGGCGTTCACGGTGCCGCCGGATACGGCGGAGGCGATCAACGCGTGCAAGGCGCGCGGCGGCCGCGTGGTGTGCGTGGGCTCCACCACGGTGCGCACGCTCGAAACGGTGGCGAGCCGCGCGCGCGCGGAGGGCGATCCGCTGGTGGTCGCCGGCACCGGCGCGAGCGACATCTTCATTTATCCGCCGTATGCGTTCAAGGTGTGCGACGCGATGCTCACGAATTTCCACCTGCCGCAATCCACGCTGCTGATGATGATTTCCGCTTTGGCGGGACGCGAGCGCGTCCTCTGTGCTTACGCCATGGCCGTACGGGCCGAGTACAGATTCTTCTCCTACGGCGACTGCATGCTGATCGTATGAAAAAGAAAACCGCCGCCAAGAAGTTCAACAACGTCGTCGTCGCCCAATCGGGCGGGCCGTCGATGGTGATCAACGGTTCGCTGATGGGCGTGGTGTGCGCCTGCCGCGACGCCGGCAAAAAGCACTTCGGGAAAATCCTCGGCGCGCGCCACGGCATCGCCGGCATCCTCGGCCGCGACTACCACGAATTCAAGGCCGTCACCGACGAACAGGCGATCGCCGTCGCGCGCACGCCGTCGTCCGCGCTGGGCAGCTGCCGCCTGAAACCCACGGCCGAGGACTGCCGCAAAATCTTCGAGGAGTTCAAGCGCCTCGAAGTCGGCTACTTCTTCTACGTCGGCGGCAACGACTCCGCCGACGCCGCGCGCATCGTCGCGGAAGAAGCGGAAAAGGACGGCTACCCGCTGGTGGTGTACCACGTGCCGAAGACGATCGACTGCGACTTGCGCAGCTGCGACCACACGCCCGGCTACGGTTCGGCGGCGAATTTCGTGGCGCGCGCGTTCATGGGCGACGATCTCGACAACCGCGCGCTGGGAGGCTGCAAAATCGACGTGGTGATGGGCCGCGACGCGGGCTTCCTCACGGCGGCGAGCGCGCTCGCGCGCACCTACAAGGGCGCGGGCCCGCATCTGATCTACCTGCCGGAAGTGCCGTTCTCCGTGGACGGATTCGTCGAAGACGTCCAGGCCGCCATGAAGAAATGGGGCCGGTGCGTCGTGGCCGTGTCCGAAGGCATCCGGGACGAACAAGGCGTGTCCATCGGCGCGCAGTTCGCCGGCGGCGAAAAGGATTCGCACGGCAACGTGCAGATGAGCGGCACGGGCGCCTTGGGCGACCACCTCGCGAAAATCGTGAAGGCCCGGGCCGGCGTGAAGCGCGTGCGCGCCGACACGTTCGGCTATCTGCAGCGCAGTTTCCCGGGCGTGCAGAGCGCTTCGGATCTGCAGGAAGCGCTCACCGCGGGCGGCATGGCCGTGGCGTGCGCGCTCGGCGCGGCGTCCGGCAATCCCGAGTGCCCCGCGAAGGGCACGATCGGCATCCGCCGCAAGAAGGGCGCCAAGGGCGCGTACGAAGCCGAATTCCTGCCGCTGCCGATCCAGGACGCGGCGAAATGGACGCGCTCGCTACCCAAGAACTTCATCGCGAAAAACGGGCACGACGTCACCCCCGCGTTCGTCGCGTGGGCGAAGCCGCTCGTGGGCGAACTGCCGCCCATCGCGACGCTGTAGCGCGCGTTGCGGTTGTTCGGGAAAACGTGCGACGACATGCTCGGCGGAAAATCCATGGACGGTTCGACAGGCAAGAAGAAGACGGCGGTGGTCGTAGGCGCCGGTCCGGCCGGTCTCACGGCCGCCCGCGAGTTGTTGGACAAGGGCGGTTCCGAATGGAAAATCGTGGTTCTTGAAGCGTCGCCGCACGTCGGCGGCATTTCCCGTACCGCCGTCCACGGCGATTGCCGCATCGACATCGGCGGACACCGCTTTTTCTCGAAGTCCGAAGAGGTGAACGCGCTGTGGTCGAAGCTCATGCCCGTGCAGGGAGCGCCGTCGAAGGACGATGCGTTGCTGGGGCGCGCGTGCCGCACCGAAGCCGGCGGACCGGATCCCGAAACGTCCGACCGCGTGATGCTTCGCCGCCATCGTGTGAGCCGCATTTACTATTTGCGCCATTTCTTCGACTATCCGATTTCCATCAAGCCCGCGACGTTTTTGGCCATGGGACTCGTGCGGACGTGGAAAGCCGGCTGGAGCTACCTCTGCTCGGCGTTTCGCAAGCGGCCGGAGAAATCGCTTGAGGATTTCTACGTCAACCGCTTCGGCAAGGTCCTTTATTCGATGTTCTTCGAGGATTACACCGAGAAGCTTTGGGGCATCCATCCGTCGAACATTTCGCCCGAGTGGGGCGCGCAGCGCGTGAAGGGCCTTTCGTTGTGGAAGGCGCTGTTGAACGTGTTCGTTCCCAAGGGCGGCAAAAGGGAAACGTCCCTCATCGAAGAATTCCTCTATCCGAAGAAGGGTCCTGGGCAACTCTGGGAAGCGTTGGCGGACGATCTTCGGCGGCAAAACGTCGAGATGCGCATGAACGCCGAAGTCGTTGGCGTCTCCGCCGAAGGAGGCCGCGTCACGGCCGTCACGCTCGACGGGGGCGAAAAGATCCCCTGCGACGCGCTGTTCTCGTCCATGCCCGTCAAGGACCTGGTGGCCGCGATGGGCGGGGCGCCCGCGGACGTCGCGCGCGTGGCCGAAGGTTTGCCGTACCGCGACTTCATCACGGTGGGGCTGCTTGTCGACCGGCTGGCGCTCGGCAACACGACGGCGTTCAAGACGGTCAACGACATCATCCCGGACACTTGGATCTACGTGCAGGAACGGGACGTGCGGATGGGTCGCATTCAGGTGTTCAACAACTGGAGCCCGTACATGGTCGACGACGTCACGAAGCACGTGTGGATCGGCCTGGAGTATTTTTGCGCGGAAGGTGACCGGCTCTGGACGATGTCCGACGAAGATTTCATCGCGATGGCGACGGCGGAGCTGCGCCACGTCGGCGTTTTGGGCGAGCACGAACCCGTGCGCGACGCGGTGCGCATCCGGGTGAAAAAGGCATATCCCGCCTATTTCGGCACGTATGCGGAATTCGGCAAGGTGCGGGCTTGGCTCGACGGCTTCGCCAACCTCTACTGCATCGGGCGCAACGGTCAGCACCGCTACAACAACATGGACCACTCGATGCTTTGCGGCATGGAGGCGGCTCGTGCGCTGTTGGGTCTTTCCGACAAAGCGGCGCTGTGGGACGTGAACACCGAAAAAGAATACCACGAAACCAAACGATGAAACTCGACGCATGCAAACGGGGTTGGCTGTGGCTGCTGCTTTTTGCGGCGCTGTGGTGCGCCTTGCGCGTCTTCTGGCTGTCCGGCGACGCGGGCATACCGTCCGTCTGGGAATACGGCTACAACGTCACGGACGAGGGCTACTACATGGGCG
>JAKSOX010000130.1 GCA_024405335.1 Kiritimatiellia bacterium | reverse complement strand
CTCGGCTGGGTCACCGAAGGCATCTTCGACAACAAGAAGATGCCCGGACACAAGATCATGGTTCCGTTCGCGTTCCGCGGCGCCTACGTGGTGAAGTCCGTGGCGCCGGCGGGCGACTACGTCGTCACGGACGACGTGGCCGTGCTCACGGACGCGGACGGCAAGGACGTCCCCGTGCAGATGATGCAGCGCTGGCCCGTGAAGGTGCCGATCAAGTGCTTCGTCGAGCGGCTCGAGCCCACGGAAACGCTCGAAACCACGGTGCGCACGATCGACACCTTCTTCCCCGTGGCAGTGGGCGGCACCTATTGCATTCCCGGTCCGTTCGGAGCCGGCAAAACCGTGCTGCAGCAGACCACCGCGCGCTACGCGAAGGTGGACGTGGTGATTTCCGCCGCCTGCGGCGAACGCGCCGGCGAGGTCGTGGAAACGCTGAAGGAATTCCCGGAAATCGTCGACCCGAAAACGGGCCAGTCGCTGATGAAGCGCACGGTGATCATCTGCAACACGTCGTCCATGCCGGTGGCGTCGCGCGAAGCGTCCGTGTACACCGCGGTGACGCTGGCCGAATATTTCCGCCAGATGGGGCTGAACGTGCTCGTGCTCGCCGATTCCACCTCGCGCTGGGCGCAGGCGATGCGCGAGCTTTCCGGGCGGCTCGAGGAAATCCCCGGCGAAGAGGCGTTCCCCGCGTACCTCGAATCCCGCATCGCCGCGTTCTACGAGCGCGCGGGCCGCGTGAAGCTGAAGGACGGCTCCACGGGATCCGTCACGATCGGCGGCACGGTGTCGCCGGCGGGCGGCAATTTCGACGAGCCCGTGACGCAGGCGACGCTGAAGGTGGTGGGAGGTTTCCACGGGCTCTCCCGCGCCCGCTCCGACGCGCGCCGCTACCCCGCGATCGACCCGCTGGACAGCTGGAGCCACTACAACTCCGTGATCGAGCAGGACCGCGTCGAGCGCGCCCGCGCGCTGCTCCGCAAGGGCAACGAAGTCGGACAGATGATGAAGGTCGTTGGCGAAGAGGGCACGTCGCTCGCGGACTTCACCCGCTATCTCAAGGCCGAATTCCTCGACGCCGTGTATCTGCAGCAGAACGCGTTCTCGGAGGCGGACGCCACGACGCCAGTGGCGCGCCAGAAGGAAATGTTCGACGTCGTCGAAAAGACGTTGGATTCCGAGTACGCGTTCGCCGAAAAGCCGGACGTGCGCAAATTCTTCATGGAACTCCAGCAGGCGTTCATCGACTGGAACGACAAGCCCTTCGATTCGCCGGAGTTCGCGGCCGGCAAGGACGCGCTCGTCGCCAAAATCGCCGCAGCCGCGGTTTCTTGAGGAAACAATTCTGGCGGTGCGGCGGAAACGCCGCCGCCCAAGCGGATTAGTCGTCGAGCGTGATGGCGCTGCCGTCGTCCGTGTCGTCGAAGGAGATGTCCTTTTTCTTTTCGCTCGCCTGCAGTTTGGCCATCACGCGGCGGAGACGGCCCACGCACCAGCTCTTTTTGTCCCCCTCTTCGTCGTTGTACGTCTTGGCTTCGAGAGAATACGCCTTTTCGGCGGTTTTCCAGTCCTCGAGTTGTTCGGCCACCCAGCCCTCGCCTTTGTAGAAGTCGCGGTTGATGCACGCCGGACATTCGCAGGTCTTGTACACGATGCGGTACATGCGCGCGGCCAATTCGTAGTTTTTCATTGCGGCGTAGGCGGACGCCTTGCGCAGGTACAGCTGGGATTTCGCGTGCGGCGACAACTTCATGTCCTCGAAGCGTTTGTCCGCGAAGTCGATCACGCGCTGGTAGAGTCCTCCCGAAAGGTAGGAGCGGAGCATTTGGTTCACGGGCGCGAAGCGTTCGTCGCCCGTGGCGCCGGGACGCTTTAGCGCGTCCACGATCGCCTCGGCCGCCTTGTCGAGTTGCGGCACCGTGAATTCCTCTTCGAAGATGCGGGGCGTCATCATCACCTTGACGCGCTGAAGATGCAGCTTCGCGCGCTGCGCGTTCTTGAGGTCCTGCTGCGGCAGCGTTTCCTCGATCACCTTGATCGCCTGGTCGCGCTTGAGCGTTCCGCTCAGGAGGGCCGCCTGCTTGGTGGCCGCCTCGAAACGCTCGGCCGGCTTGCGCGACGCGTCTTTGCGGATTTTGTCCAACAGGGGAATCGCGAGGTCGTAGCGGTTCGCCGCCGCGTACTGTTCGGCGACTTTGAAGAGGTCCGCGCCGGGAGGGATCGTTTTCCCGTACGTGCACGGCGGCAGCGCGGGCGGCGGCATTTTGGGGCGGTCGTCTGGTTCCGGGCCGACGACTTCGATGAGCTCGATCGCGCGTCGCGCGACTTCGCGGCGGAACGCGAAGAGGTCGATGATGCTTTCCGGCTCGCGCGTTTCCATCCAAGTGAGGTGCTTGCGGCCGAGCGCCTGGATCTTGGGGTCTTTCGCGGCGATCGCCGCCAGGCAGCGCAGCTTCAGCAGCGACAGGTAGCGGATGTCGTCCAGGCCTTCGCGCACGCCTTCCCACGCGAGCGAGGGGATGAGGCCGTCGAATGTGGGATACACGATCACGAACTGGCTGTACGAACTGCGCGCGGAGAAGTCGTTCCACGGGCATTCGCCGTGGTAGAAGCAGTATTCGTGGTGGCCGTCGAAGTCGGCGTAGTAGTAGCGGATGCCTTTCGTGCGCCGCCAGATGTCCGGGCACAGCGGCCCCGTGAACGGACCGGCGTACGTCACCGCCTTCGCGTCGCCGCCGTGCCACTGCCACGCCACCCGGTGGCGCGTGCAGGCGGGAACGTCGTTCATGTCCACGCTCCAGGAAATGTCCTTGGCCACGCCGTAGTCGGTCCACGTGTGCATGCCGTATTTGTGGATGAGTCCCCAGAAGGGGTAGCTCTGGCGGTTGAAGTAGGTGCCGCATTCGTCGGCGCTGGAGAAGTGGCAGGTGTGGTGGCCGAGGTATTTTTCCAGCACGTCGCGTTGGACGTCGAGCTTCCGCGAGAAGCGGGCCTTCGCCTCTTCGAAGCGCGCGGCGTCCTCTTCCGGCGGCACGAACGTGCCGCCCTCGTAGGCACCTTGCCACTGGCCGTCGAAGGCCCAGCCGTTGATGAGCAGCTCGCAGTCCATGCCTTCCTGGCGCATCATGATGAGCGAACGCACCGCGAGGTCGTCCGGATCGTTTTTCGAGAATTCGCCGGGCCCGCTCGGTTCGTGGCAGTTGTGCTCGGCGAGCGAACGGTACACGCCGCGGACGCGCCGTTCGGCGTCCGCCATGTTTTTGGAAAGCGCCAATTCGCCCGCGAGCGACGGCGTGCCCATCCACGCGGATATGAAGCGCTTGGTGGGATCGTAGTGCGTGCGCGCGCGCGGCAGCATGAAGGGATACACTTCCACCTGCACGGGAATGGACGCGAGGTCTTTGCCGTCTTCCTTCACCGCGAGCGAACCCCGGTAGACGCCGGGCTTCGTTTCTTCGGGGATGCGCCAAGTGAACCAGTATTGCTGGAACCGGCCTTTCTGCAGGTCGAACGGCACGAACTTCTTCGGATCCACCACGGGATGGAGACCCCAGTTGAACCGGCTGCCGGCGTTGCCGTGCTTGCGGAAGTCCACGTAGGCGGGGCCTTCCGGATAGTCGATGCGCACTTTCACCGTGCGCTCTTCGCGTTTGGCGCTTTCCACCACCCGGACGAGGTCGTTGTCGTGGATGACGAGGTCGTTCACGAGTTCCGGGTCGCCGCAGTTCCCGCACCAGCTCGTGCTCCAGCGGCCGCCGGCCCGGTACCACACCTTCACGAGCGCGAAGTCCGCCGCGGACGCGGGAATCGTGGCGCCGCCGGGACCTTTGAGTTCGGACGGGACGAAGTCGACTTTCTTCATGTCGCGCGACGGTTCCACCGAGAAGGAAATCGTTTCGATTTCGCCGCGCGCCGCCGCGCAGGAAAGTTCGTTCGTGATCACGCCGCCCTGCGGGGCGGCGGACGGCAGATAGACGGGGTCGCCGTAGGGGTCAACCCACCACACGTTGAAAGCGGCGTTCAGGGCCGCGCCGAAAAGAAGTGCGATCGTGTTCATGGCTCAGAACTCCTTGTCGTCGAGTTGGATTTCGTTGGGGTCGTAGTCGACGTCGGGGCTGTCCGGCGGCTTCCGCTTGGAATGGTCTTCCTTTTTCACGTACTTGGGCGGTTCCTTGCCCGCGTAGCGTCCGGCGAGGTAGTCGCGGCGGCGCTCGCTCACGGCGTCCGCCATGAAGAACATGCGCCCGAGGTTGCGCCAAATGGTCATCTTCACGGCGTCCGGCTCCTTGTTGAACTGCGGACGTTTGTGCTCTTTGTCCGTCCACACGCACAACCAGGCGTTTTCGTTCGTGTCCACAAGCGGCTGCACGAGCCGCTGCAGGAACATCGTGTCGCTGGCGAGGTCGAAGCGGTGGAACGCGGGCTTTTCCGTTTTCGGGAAGGGGTAGTAGCGCTCGCGGTAGGAGGTGAAGTAGGTTTCGTGGGTGCGGGCGAGCTGGTCCTTGTAGATGCTCGTCATTTCGCCGGTGGAGATCGAGGCGGCGAATCTGCGGAAGTTGTCCTTGTGCCCCTTGGGCCACAGGACGCGCGCGGCGACCGGCCTGCCGGTGGCGGGCGACTTGTCCATTCCCACGAACCACACGTCGTACTTGCCGTCGCGCAGCATCGGCCAGTGGCCGTACAGCCCGGACCATCCGCAGCGCACCGTGGCGTGCCAGCCCTTCGTCTTGTTGGCGCCGAAACTGAGGCTCGGCTGGAGCGGCGGACAGTCCGGCCCGTAGTCCTGCATGCGCGGCCACGCCCACACGCGCGGGTTGCCCACGCCGTAGCCGATGCCGAAGGGGCGGAACCGTTCGTCCGTGGCGAAAAGGAATCCGCTGCGCGAACGCGCCGGCGCGCGCGGACCGTAGCAGAACGGGTCGAGGTCGCAGTGGAAGCGGTAGGGCAGGTAGGAGCCGTCCTTGTCCGGCACGTACACGCGGAAGTCGAGCTGTCCGCCGGGCGCGGCCCATTGCTTGAGCGCGGCCTCGTTCGTGACCGAGATGGTCACGGAAAAACCGCCGGCGTCCGCGGCGAACGAGAGGCCTTCGCCGCAGCCCACGGAAGAGCCGAGACCCTTGAGCTTGTACTGTTTGGGGCGTTCCGGCCAGTCGGCGTACGGAATCAGCTTCTCGCGCTGCGGCGCGATCGGTTTCGAGCACGTCACCGGCAGTTTCGCTTCGGGCAGGCCCAGCAGCTGCTCGAGGCGTTTCGCGTAGCCGACGCATTCGAGCCGCAGCGTGTCCAGGTTTTCGCGGTCGAAGTCGGTCCAGGAGACGAAGTAGTTCACGCGGCGCCGCTCGACGCGCACGTTGCCGTCTTCGTTTTGCCCGGCGAGGTCGGCGAGTTCGCGCAGATACAGAAGGACGCGCCAGTCCTCGTCCGCCTCCGCGAGCGCCTGCTTCAGCGGCGGCGTGAGCTTTTCCGCGTCCGGCAGCCACACGCCGTCCGCGCCCGCCTGGAAGGCGAGGAACGAGCATTCGCGGCGGAAGCGGTCCGCCGTGCGGTCGACGTCGAACGGAATGGTTTTGAGAATGGTCACGCCGAGCTGGCGCCAGCTTTGGATCAGATGGCGGCGCGGCAGGCGGTCGAACGCGACGGCGCTGGCGTTTTCCGCCCAGTTGGTGAGGGCGGGGAGTTCGTCCGCGAATTCGTGGTCCTCCACCAGCGGCTTTTTGCCGGCGGCGCGCAGCCGCGCGACCGATTCCTGCGTGGGTTTTTCCATCCAGGTGAAGTCGCCCGTCTTGCCGGGCGAAAGCGCGAGCATCTTCCCCGTGGCGGAGGGGGCGGCGAACCCCGCGCAGGCCGCCAAGGCGGCCA
>JAKSOX010000013.1 GCA_024405335.1 Kiritimatiellia bacterium | reverse complement strand
GCGCGTACTCCTTGCGCTGCTTGAGGATGCGGAAGCACATCGCGCGCTTGGCGCCGGTGTTGTCCGCAACGACGAGGTTCGAAAGTTCCTGCAACATGGTTACTTCGCCTCCGGCGTCACGATGCGCCAGCGCTTGGTGGCGCTGAGCGGACGCGTTTCCATGATCACGACCTTGTCGCCCACCTTGGCGGCGTCGGCTTCGTCGTGGACGTGGTACTTCTTCGTGCGGACTATCACCTTGCCGTAGAGGGGGTGAAGTTCGCGGTACTGGACCTCGACGACGACGGACTTGACGCCCATCTTCGAAACGACGGTCCCCTTGCGGACCTTGCGGTCGCCGCGGGTGTTTTCGTTAGCCATCACTTGGCCTCCTTCTTCGCGAGTTCTTCGCGGATGGTGAGCATCCGCGCGACGTCGCGGCGCAGACCGCGAACGCGAACGGGCTTTTCGACTTCGCTCTTGGACGCGAGCCTGAGCTTGATGTCCGCGACTTCGGCCTTGGTGGCCGCGATCTTCGCATCGAGCTCCGCGAGCGAGAGCTCCCTGAGTTCCGTGTTTTTCATCAGATCTTCACTCCTGCGCGGGTGATGAATTTCGTGTGGATGCCGATTTTGGTGGCGGCGAGGCGGAGGCACTCGCGCGCCACTTCCTCGGAAACGCCGCCGACTTCGAAGAGCACCTTGCCGGGGAGCACGACGGCGGCCCAGAATTCCGGGTTGCCCTTGCCCCCGCCCATGCGCACTTCGATCGGCTTGCGGGTGACCGGCTTGTCGGGGAACACGCGGATCCACAACTTGCCTTTGCGCTTCATTTCGCGGTTGATCGCGACGCGGCACGCTTCGATCTGCGTGGCGGTGAGATCGCCGCGGGTGGTGGCCTTCAGGCCGAACTCGCCGTACGCGAGTTCCGTTCCGGAGGTCGCGTAACCGGAACGGTTACCTTTGGAAACCTTGCGGAACTTGACTCTCTTGGGCATCAAAGGCATGGCTTACCTCGCTCCCTTCCGATCGCCGCGGTCGCCGCGGTCGCCGCGTTCGCGACGACCGGACATCTTCGGCTGGAAATCTTCCTTTTTGCAGATCCACACCTTGATGCCGATCTTGCCGGCCGTGGTGTTGGCTTCCGCGAAACCGTAATCGATGTTCGCACGGAGCGTGTGCAGCGGCACCTTGCCCTCGCGGGACCACTCGACGCGCGCGATTTCCGCGCCGTTGATGCGGCCGCCCGCATGGATCTTGATGCCGTCCACGCCCATGTCCATCGCCACCTTCTCGGCGCGCTTCATCGCGCGCTTCAGCGCGATGCGGCGTTCAAGCTGCTGGGCGATCGACTCGGCCACGAGCTGCGCGTCCGCGTCGGCGTCGCGCACCTCCTTGATCTCGAGATAGACCTCTTTCTTGGTCATCTTCGCGAGCTCGCCGCGGATCTTGTCCACGTCCTCGCCCTTGCGGCCGAGGATCACGCCCGGACGGGCGCTGTACAGGGACACGCGCACGCGGTTGGCGTAGCGTTCGATCATGATCTTGGAGAGGCCCGCTTCCACGAGGCGCTTCTTCACGTATTCGCGGATTTCCTGGTCCTCGACGAGGAACGCACCGAAGGTTTTCTTGGGCGCGAACCACTTGGAACGCCATGCGCGGCTGACCGGCAGGCGGAATCCGACGGGGTTGACTTTCTGACCCATTACTTGGCTTCCTTTCCGTCCGTGAGGACGACTTTGCAATGGCAGAGACGGCGGGCGATCGGATGCGCCGAGCCGCGGGCCGTGGGCCAGAAGCGGCGGATGCGCACGGACTCGTCGAACACGCAAAGCTTGACCGTGAGGTCGGCCTTGTCGAGACCGTTGTTGTTCGTGGCGTTCGCCACCGCGGAAAGCAGCGTCTTCTTCAGGATGGCCGCCGCCTTCTTGGGGCTGAACTCGACGAGCTGCAGGGCGACCGCGACCGGCTTGCCCTGGCATTCGCGCGCCAGAGGACGGCCCTTCGCCGCCGACATGCGCGTATTCTTCGTTATGGCTTGAACTTCCATGGGTCAGTCCTTACCTTTCAGCCTTTTCGACATGGGCGCCATGCGACTTGAACGTGCGCGTGGGCGCGAATTCGCCAAGACGATGGCCGACCATGTTTTCGGTGATGAAAATCGGGAGATGCTGACGCCCGTTGTGAATGGCGAACGTCAATCCCACGAATTCGGGGAGCACCATCGAACGGCGGCTCCACGTCTTGATCGGCTGCTTCTTTCCGGCGGCCTGCATCTTCTCGACCTTCTTGAGGAGAGAATCCTCGACGTAAGGCCCTTTCTTGAGTGAACGAGACATGCTTTACTTTCTCCGTTTGACGATGACTTTGTCAGAAGCCTTGTGCGGCTTGCGCGTCTTGCCGCCCTTCGCGAGCTGGCCCCACGGGGAGCACGGATTCGTGCCGCCGGAGGTGCGGCCTTCGCCGCCGCCCATCGGGTGGTCCACAGGGTTCATCGCCACGCCGCGAACCGTCGGGCGAATGCCGAGGTAGCGCTTGCGTCCGGCCTTGCCGAGCTTGACGGAACCCCAGTCCTTGTTGCCCACGGATCCGATCGTCGCTTTGCAGCGGCCGTCGA
This sequence comes from Kiritimatiellia bacterium, assembly GCA_024405335.1. GTDB lineage: Bacteria > Verrucomicrobiota > Kiritimatiellia > RFP12 > UBA1067 > UBA1731. The sequence continues at coordinate 16,815 of JAKSOX010000013.1, read as the reverse complement.
AAATGCGGACTTCGCCGGAAGGAAGCTTCAGCGTGACGGTGCCCTTCTCGCGCGCCATCACCTGGCATTCGTTGCCGGCGGAACGGCCGATCTGCGCGCCCTTGCCCGGAATCAGTTCCACGCAATGGACCATCAGGCCCAGCGGAATCTGGCTCAACGGGAGGCTGTTTCCGACCGTGGCTTCCGCCTTGTCGCCGCTCATCACCTTCGCGCCCTTCACGAGACCTTCGGGGCAGAGGATGTAGGAGAGCGTGCCGTCGGCGTACTCGATCAGCGCGAGGTTGGCCGTGCGCATCGGATCGTACGCGATTTCCTTGACCGTCGCCTCCACGCCGTCTTTCGCCCGGCGGTAGTCGACGATGCGCATGCGCTGCTTCACGCCGCCGCCCTTGTGGCGGCAGGTGATCACGCCGGTGTTGTTGCGGCCCGCCGTCTTGCGGACGGCCTTCGTGAGCGATTTCACCGGCTTCTTCTCGGTGATCTCCTCGAACGTGGGCGCCACGCGGAAGCGCATGCCCTGCGAACGAGCCTTGAACGTTTTGAGTGCCATTTTCAAAACCCCCTTACAGCGTTTCGATGCGCTCGCCCGCCTTGACTTCCACGATCGCGCGCTTCCAGGTGGATTCCACCTTCTGCTTGCGCGTGCCGCGGATCGTGCGGAGACCGCCCTTCATGTTCGCCGTGCGCACCGCGAGGACGTGCACGCCGAACTTCTTCTCCACCGCCTGGCGGATCTCGGGCTTCGAGGCCTTCGTGTCCACTTCCAGGAAGTACTGGTTGAGCGCGCCGAGACGGGAACCCTTCTCGGAAAGGATCACGCGCTTGATCACGTTTTCCATTACTTCGTCTCCTTTCCGACCATGCGGCCGACGAGAGCGTCGAAACCGGCCTGGTCGCACACGAGCTTCTTGAAGCGCATGATGGAGTAGACGTCGGCCGCGCAAGCCGGAACGTACGCCGCACGGGCGAGGTTCGCCGTCATGCGGAACACGTTCTCGTCTTCCTTGGCCGTCACCACCAGCGCCGTGCGGTCGACGCCCGCCTTCTTCAGAAGGGCCGCCATCAGCTTCGTCTTCGGCTCGGCGAACGCGAACTCGTTCACCACCACGACGTCGCCAGCGGCGATCTTCTCGGAAAGCGCGCGCGTGAACGCGAGCTGCATGACCTTGCGGTTGATTTTCTGCGAGTAGTCGCGCGGCTTCGGACCGTGCGCCACGCCGCCGCCGCGCCACACCGGGCTCTGGCGGAAACCGGCGCGGGCGTTGCCCGTGCCCTTCTGTTTCCACGGCTTCTTGTTGGAACCCGCGACTTCGCCCTTGCCCTTCGTGCAGGCCGTGCCCGCGCGCATGGCGTTGCGAATCGCCGTGACCGCGTCCTTGAGCGCCTGCGCGCCCCTGTCCAGCACGAGCTTCGCGTCGTCGAACTGCAGTTCGGCGGCGGCTTCGCCCGCGGCGGTGTATGTCTTGATGGTTGCCATGGCTTACTTGGCCCCCTTCTTCGCCTTGTGGGCGATAACGTTGTTCTTCAGGGACTTCCACACGTACACGAGGCCGTTGCGGGCGCCCGGAACCGAACCCTTGACGAGCAACGCGTTGTCGTCGGGACGGACCTGGATCACCTCGAGGTTCGTGTTCTTGCGGGAAACGTCGCCCATGTGGCCGGGCATCTTCTTGCCCTTCTCGATCCAGCCCGGGAGGTCGCGCGCCGCGAGACCGCCCGTGCGACGTTTGGAGTGGCCGCCGTGCGTCATGTTGCCGCCCGCGAAACCGTAGCGGCGGATCACGCCCGCGAAACCGCGGCCCTTCGTCACGCCCGTCACGTCCACGTACTTGACGCCTTCGAAGTTCCTGACCGTGAGGACGTCGCCGACCTTCACCTCTTCGCCCGCCTCGGGCGCGAATTCCTTGAGCGTGCGGACTTTCTTGTCCGCCAGACCGCCGGTCTTCTCCTGATGACCCGCGACCGCCTTCGTGAGACGCTGCTTTTTCTGCTCGCCGAAGCCCAGCTGCGCCGCGACGTAGCCGTCCTTCTCGAGCGTCTTCATCTGCACCACCGGGCAGGGACCGACTTCGATGACGGTCACGCAAACGCGCTTGCCGTCCTTGTCGAACACCTGGGTCATGCCGATCTTCTTGCCGATCAAACCTTCCATGAGAAGTCCTCCTTACGACGCCCGGATCGTGATGTCCACGCCCGCGGGCAGGTTGAGCTTCTTCAGTTCGTCGATCGTTTTCGCCGTGGGGTTGACGATGTCGAGCAGACGCTTGTGCGTCCGCATCTCGAACTGGTCCATTGACTTTTTGTCGACGTTCGGCGAACGGTTCACCGTGAAACGCTCGACGCGCGTGGGGAGCGGAATCGGCCCCACCACCTGCGCACCCGTCCCCCTGGCCGTGTCGATGATTCCACCGACGGCCTGATCCAGCACACGGTGATCGTATGCCTGAAGGCGGATGCGTATCCTCTGCTGTTGCATCTCTTCTTTTCCTTTGTTTTTGTTTCGGTTCACCTGTCTTCCGACGATCGCGCTTTGGACGGACGGGCACTCCCCGTTGCCGGCCGGGCCTCGCAAGCCGCTGCGCGATTGGGTCTTCAAACAGTTCCTTTTTGCGGCAAACGGCGAAAACGGGAAACGCCCGCGGCGCCTTCCTCCGGCTTCCACGAGCGTTTTTCTCTTGGTCCGGACGTGTCCTGCGGTTGCCCTTCAGGACCGTATCTCACCTGTTTTCCTCAAAAAAGGAGCCGCAAGTATATCACGTGCGACGCCGTCATGCAAGACCAAAAATCAGAAATTTTGGCGACCCTATTTTTCACTGCCACACCAGCACATACCGAAAGCCGCAATTGATCGGCACGATTTTGGCACGACCCGTCTTATCATCGTCGCAACCTCGGCGTTGCGGTCACGCGGGACGCGTGACCCTGCCAATTCCGCCCGATTTGGTGGGGACGCGCGTCCGCGTTGGCATGGTTTTGCGACTGCCTCATCCGATAATGACCCGTAATTGGATATGCAAACAAAGAATCCTCTTCATCATCGACCTCGCCTTCCCAGATGCCGGGCAGTTCGCAAAACCGCGCTGACGCGACAAAGACGGGCGAAACGGTCAATCGACGATTCCGGGGTCGATCAGGTCTTCGTACGATCCGATGCTTTCGGGAATCTCGATCGCGGAATAGTTGCGCTTGATGATCCGCGCCATCGGCCCGCGCACGGCCCCGGCGACGGCGTATTTGTAGCCCTTGTCCTTCATCGCCAGCATCGCCCGGTGCAGCAGGGCCGTCGCAACGCCCTTGCCGCGCGCCTCCGGCAATACGCCGATCGGACCGAAGAACTCCGGCGCGGTCGCCTGGATGCAGGCGAATCCGACGAGCTTCGTTCCCTCGACGGCGATGAAGCAGTTGCGGTGCATCATCGCGAAGCGCGCCTCGTCGGCCCAGATCGCCGAGAAGTTGCGCGTGACGAACTCCAGCGTCTGCGACGTGTCGACCGCCATCATCCGCTTGACGACGATTCCCTTCGCCTCCAGCGCGCGGAAGGCCTCGCCGTGATCTCCCTGCCCGTAAAGGCGAATCAAGATGTCGTTTCCTGCGTCCATTTCAATTCCTTTCACACTTTGACAATTGAACCAAACAACCACGGCTCCGCATTGTACCAAATCCACCGCCGCGCGACCACCCCCCGTCCGTCTGCCGCGTTCGGGAAGGTTTCCGCGAAAATCAAAGCGCGTCCGCCAAGCCCGCCGCGGGAACGACGTCGATCGGCGACAGCTCGTACGCGCGGAAATCGCAGTCCGCCGTGCCGGGCGGCACGGTGGCCGAAAGCGTGCGGCGCGCGGGATCGGGCGACACGTGTTTCGGCACGAGAAGCAACCCGTCTTCGGAGAGGATTTCAATGCTCGTGCGATCGAGGAAGACCCGCAACGCGAGACGATTTCCTTCAATCGGCCATTCCACCGTCTTCCCGTCGACCGAAAGCGTCTTCGCCCGGGCGTCGTAGGCGAGCGGAATGCCGCGCAGGTCGAAACGTACAACGCCGTTCGCCGGCGGCGTGCACGCGAGATGCGCCTCCACGAGTTCGCCTTTGAACTGCGCCAGCGGCACCGCAGGCCCCTTCCGCAGCGCGGCCAGTTCCTTCGCCACGCGGCGCACGAGCCGCAGCCCGTCCTTCGTGCGGCGCAACGACAAATCCATCGGCAGACTGTACGACTGGCTGAAGGTGTTTTGCCGCTCCTGGGGCAGCATCAGCCAGGCGATCCACACGCAGCGCCCGTCGGGCGCGTTCGAGAAGGTCTGCGCCGCGTAGTAGGTCTTTCCGCGGTCCTGCACCCAGTAGAGCTTCTCCTCGGCCGGCTTGAAGACGAACCCGTCGAAATCGCCGACGTCGTAGAGCGGGCCCGCCCCCCACAGCACCCAGGCCGTCCCCTTTTCGCCTTCGATGCGCAGCTCTTCGAGTCCCGGGCACTCGTAGCGCCAGTCCCTCTTCCCGAGCGGATCGCCCACGAGCGTCGACGCCGGCGTCCAGTCCTTGAGGTTCCGCGAACGGTAGATCCAGAACTGGTGGTTCTTGCCGTCGTCGCCGTAGAGCACCATCACCCACGCCTTCGAAGGCGCGTGCCAGAACACCTTCGGGTCGCGGTTCCACCGCGAGCGGCTGCCGATGATCGGATTGCCCGGATGCTTGACGAGCTTGCGCCCGTCGACGGAGGACGCGAGGCACTGGGAGTACGAGTCGCCCGCCGCCGTGTAGAAGAACACGAGCGCGTTCGCCCCGAACCCGGCGACATTCTCGCGGTCGACGACGCCGCAGCCGCTGAACATCGTGCCGCTCGCGTCGGGGACGAGCGCGTCGCCGAGTTCGGTCCAATGCACGAAATCGCGGGTGACGGCGTGGTTCCAGTGCATGTTGCCCCAGCCGATGCCGTAGGGGTTGTGCTGGTGGAAGAAATGCCATTCGCCGTCGCGCCAGACCATGCCGTTCGGATCGTTGTTCCAGCCGAACCGCTGCGAATAGTGGAATTGCGGACGGCGCATTTCGGACGCGCGAGGACGCGGCTCGGGGGCCGCGGCGGAAATCCCCGCGAGGAGGTCCACGCCGCCAGCGGACGGATCGGCGATCCGGAAGGTCAGTGCGCGTCCGCGCAGCGCGGAAACGTCCATCGGCGCCCACCAGTCGGCCTTCGCGGCCGGGACGAGTTGCACGTCGAGCGGCGGCAGATTCGCCCCCGGGGAACTGCGCAGCAATTTGACTTTCCGCGCTCCGTTGCCGATCGGAAGATGGAGCACGTCCTTTTCAACCGTCAGCGTGCGCGCCGCGCCGCCGCCCGCGGCGGCCGCCGACGCCGCCTTCTGCGGCGCATCGCCGGAAACGGTTTCGCCGACGGCGGGGATTCCCGTCAGCGCAGCCAAGGCAATCAAAAGCAGTTTCTTCATCCACATACCTCCAATTTCGGAATTGTATCAAAACCGTCCCCGAAAATCCACGAAAATCAATCGCAACACCGGCCGGGAACGCGGCGACCTTTAAATTTGTTTGCAAAAAATGCAAACAATTCGCCTCGTCCACTTCTCCTTCCTGAAAAGCATTGCGAATATGGCGACTGACAACAGAGCGATCGCGCTGAAACCAATCTGCCATTTGCTCTTGTGTCGGCCATACCGGATCATCTGAAAGCTTCACTTCCAATCTCGTCATGTCATCTGGTTGACAGACGACGATCTCAGTTTGTGTTGCCATAAGTTCGTTTGCCATCAAATCCCTCTCCCATATTTCCTTTCTTCACATCTGACATTTTGAAACGCACGCAAAAGGACGACCTCGGTTGGGGCAGGGCATTGTCGCCATAGCGACGACGACATGTCGCCATAGCGACACGCCGTTTCCGCCATAGCGACACGGCATTTCCGCCATAGCGACAAACGCGAGTCGCCATAGCGACAAACGCGCGTCGCCATAGCGACAAACGCGCGTCGCCATAGCGGGAGTGCGCCACGCGAAAACAGCCCGCTCGGCTGGCGGCGGATTGCGGCGGCGGATTTCACTTCACGATGAACACCGTGCCGTGTTTGACGTAGCGCCAGGAAAGCGTCTTGCCTTCGCCGTCCGCCGTCACGCGAAGCGAAAAACAGCCCAAGTCAAACTTGGGATGCGTGCATCTCACCGTGACGGAGAGATCGCCGACCGGAATCGCGACATGCGCCGGCACGCGCAACACGCTTCCGGATTTCGGCAATTCTTCGCCGAAATCGAACACGAATTTGCCAAAACCCTCAGGAAGCGCGTCGAATTCCTTCGGCTGGGTGCGTTTCGTCACAAAGATGCCGGCGCCTGCGGCGAAACGAAGCACCGCCGCGCCGAAAACGCCGGGGTCCTCCCATCCCAACTGGCCTTCTTCCACCCGTATCGTCCCTTCGACCGCGTTTCTGCCGTCGCACAGGACCAGTGCGCCGCCGCCCGCCTTGACCAGCCCGTTGGGCGCCACGAGCGGCGCGTTCAGTCGCACCGCCTTGCCGGACGCGACGCGCACCACGTTGCCGTTGCCGAGCACGACGCGGCGGTTCGGCGTGTCGCATGACACCGACTCGCCGAAGACGAGCCAGCCGGACTTCCCGGGAGCGAACACGACGCCGTCCATGAGTTCGTCGCAGTCGCCCGGCCAGGACTTCGCGGACGCGAAACCGATCTGGTTGTTGCCGGAGTTCGTGACGACGCCGAAAAAGCAGCTGTTGTCGCCGGCGAAATTGAGTCCCTTGGGCGCCGTCGCCGTCGGCACCGACTGCCCGTCGACCACCACGGCGCCGCGTCCGCGCACGTCGGCGCACAAGGTCGTCAACCGCTGGTCGCCGTCCGAAGAACCGGCGAACAAAGCGCCGCCCGCCGGGACGTAGAACTCGCCGTCGACGATTTGCCCCAGTTCGGTGCTGCCCGCCGCACTCGCGTTCCAGAGATTGCTCAGACGGCCATCGTAGCTGATGAAGGTGGTGAATCTCACCGCGCCCGGACAAACAACCTTCATGTTCACCCTTCCCTGCCGGCAGACGAGCGCATGCCCGGCAAAGACCTGATCGGTGGCCGTTTCCAGCGTTCGCGGCTGGTGTCCGTTGCGCACGACGTAGTCGCACGCCGAGTCAACGACGCTCCCGACCGCGGTTCCGCCAGCATCTTCCCATCCCGGACCGCCTGCCGCGTACAAAGACGAACTTCCGCTGCCGTCATCCCCTCTTGAATAGCGGACCAGAGTCTCGCTTCTGGTTGAAAACCCCTTGACGCCGAGATTCGTAACCGTTGCGTCCGGCAGCACGGCCCGCGCCTCGGCCGTGTACTCCGTCGCCGCCGACAGGCCCTCGAAAACCCATTTGGCGCTGTCGCCCGCCGCCAATTCGCGGCAAATCACCGCCCAGTCCCCGCCGTCCAGCCGCGCCTCGACGTTCCGAAGCGCAATGTCGGCCGCGTTGGCGACAATAACCTTCGCCCAGGTGACGCCGGCGTCGGCGGCAACGGCCTTTCGCGCCATCACCACGAGCGTGCCGCCGTCCTCGACGAACTGCGCGTTCGGGATGTCGGCCGGATCGTCCACCTGCACGACGCCTTCCAGAATCGCCACGGTCCCCGAAAGCGAACCACCGGCGAGGACAACCGTTCCGGGACCGGTTTTGGCGAAACCGGCGGAACCTCCGATCGGACCCGTCACCGTCAACGTCACGCCCTCGGCGACGTTTATCGTCACGGGGACGGTCTTGCCCAGATCGAGTCCGCGATTGGGTCCGATGGTGCCCGAAGCCAGCACGTCCAACTGGGTTCCGCCGACCACGGACACGCCAGCAGGACGCCCTTCGGCCGTGTCGGCGGGATAAGAATCCTCCGAGGCGATCTGGAAAATCTGCCAGACGCCGCCGGCCGAGACGTTGCCGGTGAAATCGGCCAGCGAACCGGCCAAGGTGACGGTCGACTGCTTCGAATTGTCCGGCGTCACCAACTGGATCGTGCCGTCGCCGCTGAAGTTCATCTCCAAAATGAAGTTGCGGAAATGCCCGCCGTCGGCGCTCGTGTTGACGCTCAACGCCGCACCCGCCGCAATCGCGCAACTGCCGCCGACCGTGAACGTGCTCTCGTTGACTCCGCCTTTGAAAAGCGCCGTTCCGCCGGGCACGAGAAAATTGGGCAAGTTCACGCGCTTTCCGGGCGTGCTGCCCTTGAAAAGAATCGTCCCTCCGATCATGGAAAGCGAACGGCCGCCGAAAGTGACGTCCGAACCCTCCGGAGTCCGCATCTGATGGCCGTCGATGACGTAGTCGTCTTCGCCGCCGACGACCTTTGTCGTCTGGCTGCCGTCCGCCGTTTCCCAGCCGGCCCCCTGTCCGCTCACCAACGACGAAGTTCCGCCGCCGTCGTCTCCAGCAAGATGCCATGTCTCGCCGAATGCGCAAAACGCCGCCGCGGCCATCGCCGCGAGGACGAAAAGCCGACCCGTTTTCCGGGCGTTTGCGCATTTGCCGAACCGTTTCATGGCAACGCGAAATATACCACGTCCACCCGCGCGAATCAAGCGCGTTCTCCAGTCGGCGCGGGCCAGTCGCCGAACGCCGCCAGCGGATCGCGCAGGAAATCCAGCGCGCGCGGCTGTTCCCGCGCGACGAGCACGCGCGCGCCCAACGCCGCGCACGCCGCGCGCAGTTCGGACGGCGCCAGCGCCAACGCCGCCGTGCTGAGCGCGTCCGCCATGGCGCCAGTCGGGGCGAACGCCCAGCTCTGCGCCCAGCGCGTCGCCGGCCTGCCCGTGCGCGGATCGAACACGTGCGCGCCCTGGATTTCGAACCCGCTGCCGGACAGCGCGCCGGAGGAGAGTTCCGCCACAGTTTCGCGCCGCGTGCGCCGCTTCCAGCGTCCGCCCACGCCCAACGGCCAATGTCCGCCCGCCGGCGCGGACGCGCGGATCGTGCTCGTGCCGGCGTCGAACAGCCAGTCGTCGAGGCCGAACTGTTCGCCCGCCAGAATCCGCGCGCATTCGTCGAGCGCGAAGCCCTTGCCGATGCCGCCGAAGTCGAGTTCCACGCGCCCCTTGACGGCCACGCGGCAGTGGTCCGGATCGAGCACGAGATCGCCGAAGTTGCGGCGTTTCACGGTGGGGTCGAACGCGCCGCGCGTCGCCGCGCACGCCCGCGCGCTCTCCACGAGCAGATCCATCGTCTCGCGCGCCACCACGGCGGTTCGTCCGGGCGCGAGACCGCGGACCACCGCCACGTCGCTCGAATCCGAAAAGCGCGTGAGCAGCCGCTCCAGTTCGTCGATCCGCGCGAAGACGGCCGCCGCCGCGCCGGCGGCGAGCGCCGCGTCCGCGCCGCGCACCATCAGCATGAACACGGTGTCCATCGCGCGGTGCGAGAACTTGGCCGCGCCGGCGGGCGCCGAACTGTCGGCCGGACCGGTCATTTCCGCAGGACGTCGCAAAGCTGGGTGAAAAGGACGGCCGCGAACACGATCGCGCAGCCCGACAGCTGGCGCGGCGACAGGACGTCGTGCATGAACAGCCAGCCGAACAGCGCGGCGAACGTGGATTCGAGCGACATCAGAATCGCCGCCAGCGGCGCCGACACGGACTTCTGGCCCACGTTCTGCAGCGTGTAGCCGATGCCGGACGAGATGAATCCGCAATAGAGAATCGCTCCCGCGCCCGCGCGGACGTTGGCCCAGCCGAGCAGCGCCCGTTCGGACGGCAACGCCATGAACGGCAGCGACAGCAGCGCGCAGACGAAGAACTGGATCATGCAGAGTTTCAGCACGTCCACTCCCGGCTTCCGCATCCAGTGGTCCACCACCAGCACGTCCACGCCGAACGCGATCGCGCAGGCGAGCGTGAACAGTTCGCCCTTGCCCACGCCGCCGCGCCAGCCGTCCGTGACGCAAATGAGGTACGTGCCCGCGACCGCCGCCGCGACGCCGATCCACGTGGTCCGGCCCGGGCGGCGCCCCAGAAACAGTCCGATGAGCGGCACGGCGAGCACGTAATTCGTGGTGAGGAACGCGCACACGCCCGGCGAACAGTCGCCGATGCCGATTTGCTGCAGGGCCATGCCCGCGAACAGCGCAATCCCGCACCACCATCCGCCCCGCCAGGTGTTGCGGCGCGCGGCGGCGTCTTCCGACGAAGGAGCCGCGCCATCCGCGCGGCGGCGCAACGCCAGCAGGAGCAGCAGGGCGAATCCCGCGAGCGCGTTGCGGAGGGCGTTGAAGGCGAACGGGCCCAAATGGTCCATGCCGAGTTTCTGCGCGATGAACGCCGCGCCCCAGATCACGGCCGTCGCCAACAAAGCCAAAACGCCCATGCCGCAGGCCTCCCCTACGCATCCCGCTCCAGCGTGCGCAGCCGAAGCTGTCCGCACGCGGCGTTTTTGTCCTTGCCGCGGCTGCGGCGCAACATCGTCTGGACGCGGTTTTTCATCAGCACGTCGAGGAACGTGAGCAGCGTCGCCTCGTCTGGCGTCTTGAAATCCGGACGGTGGTCCACCGGCGAAAGCGGAATGAGGTTCACCTTCGCCATCGGCACCTTCTTCACCTGGCGCGCGAGTTCCTCGGCGCAGGCGCGCGAATCGTTCACGCCCTTGATCACGGTGTACTCGAACGTGATGACGCGCTTGGTGGCGAGCGTGTAGTCGCGGCAGGCGGCCAGCAGTTCCGCGATCGGCCACCGGCGGTTCACCGGCATCAGTTCGTCGCGCAGTTCGTCGTTCGGGGCGTGCAGGGAAACGGAAAGTTCGAACTGCAGGCCTTCGGCGGCGAGTTTCTTGAATCCGGGCACGACACCGCAGGTGGACAAGGTGATGTGGCGCGCGCCGAGGTTCGGGCCGCGCCCGGCGTTGATCAGCTTCAGCGCGCGCATCGTTTCGTCGTAGTTGGCGAACGGTTCGCCCATGCCCATCACCACGAGGTTCGTGAGCGTGCCGTATTTGCGCGCGGCCATCACTTCGGCCACGATTTCATGCGCCAGCAGGCTGCGCACCACGCCGCGCGCGCCGCTGGCGCAAAACGCGCACCCCATCGCGCAGCCGATCTGGCTGGACACGCACTGCGTCAGGCGCGTCAATTCGCCGCCGTCCCTGGAGAACGCGGGAATGACCACGGTCTCCACGAGGTTGCCGTCCGCCATCTTCAGCAGCAGTTTCACGGTGCCGTCGTCCGAACGGTCCGCCGCCACCTCTTCGGCGGGCGTGATCGGGAATTCGCGCTTGAGGTCCTCGCGGAAGTCCTTCGGCAGCGTGGTCGCCTGGTCCCAGTCCGAGATCCAGTCGCGGTAAAGCGCCTGCAGTATCTGGTCGGCGCGGAACGCGCGCATGCCGCGCTCTTTCAGGAGCGCCTTCCATTCGTCCGGCAAAATGGACCACGCGTTCGTCATCGTCAGCCCTTGAACACGTAGCCGAGCAGTTTGTAGAACATCTTCGGCAGCATCATCGGCAGACACGAGAAAATGCCGTTCGCGCGCAGCCCCCGCACGTTCCAGACGTTCTGGCGCAGCACCGCGCCGAGGCCGTTCGTGGACAAGCCGCCCATGCGCATGCCCACGAGACACGCTGGCACGTAGCGCGTGCGCAGACCGCCATTCACCAGATAGCGCACGAGCCATTCGAAATCCGCCGCCGACCCGAACACGTGCTTCCCCGTCGCGGGATCGCGTTCGGACCGGTAGTCGCCCAGTTTCGGCAGCAGCGACCGGCGCACGTAGACGCTCGGATGCGGCGGCATGTAGCCCCAGCGCGCCATCCACGGCTTCCAGCCGTTGGAGGAATAGTAGCGGCGCACCGTTTCGAGATCGTCCTCGACGAAGCGGACGTCGGCGTGGATCGCGTCCACGTCGTCCCCGAACGCGCTCGCCACCGTCTCCAGCACGTGGTCGTCGTAGAGGAAATCGTCCGAATTGAGAATGCCCACCACGTCGCCAGTGGCCATCGCCATGCCCTTGTTGATGGCGTCGTACATGCCGTCGTCCTTCTCGGAGATCCACCGGAAGGCGAAATCGCCGCGGCCGGCGACTTCGTCGGCGAACGCCCGCAGGATCTCGACGGTGCCGTCGGTGCTGGCGCCGTCCACCACCACGTACTCGATTTCGGCGCCGCGCTGTCGGCGCACGCTTTCGAGGGCGGTGCGGATGACGCCGGCGCGGTTGAAGCTCGCGGTTATGAGCGAAATCTTCACGCGGGAAACACCTTGTCGTAATACGGCGCCCAATAGGAAACGACCTGCGTGGCGCCGGCGCGGAAAATGGCGTACAGCGATTCGCGTGCGGCCGCGTAAAGGTCGCACTGGCCGGCCGCCGCCGCCGCGTGGATCATCGAATATTCGCCTGACACGTTGTAGGCCACAACGGGCAGCAGCGTGCGCGCGCGGATCTCCTTGACCAAATCGAGATACCACAGCGCGGGCTTCACCATGAGCGCGTCCGCGCCTTCCGCTTCGTCCAGCAGGGACTCGCGCACGGCCGTGCCGAAATCGCGGTACGACGCCTGGTAGCCCTGGCGGTCGCCCTGGCCCGGCGCGGAATTTTCGGCGTCGCGGAACGGACCGTACATCGTGGAGGCGAACTTCGTCGAATAGGCGACGAGCAGCGTCTTCGCGAACCCCTCTTCATCCAACGCCGCGCGGATGGCGGCGATTTGGCCGTCCATCATCGCGGAAGGCGCCACGCCGTCCGCGCCGGCGCGGGCGTGGCACACGGCCACGCGCGCGAGCATTTCGCACGCGGCGTCGTTGTCCACGTCGCCGTCGGCGTCGCGCGGACCGCAATGGCCGTGGCTTGTGTACGCGCAGAGGCACACGTCCGTGAACACCACGAGATCGGGGAAGCGCGCCTTAAGCACGGGAATCGCCCGCGCCACCACGCCGTGCGGATCGGCGGCGAGCGACCCGAGTTCGTCCTTCTCGCCTTCGCCTGCTTCGACCTGGCCGAAAAGCAGCACGCTTTTGACGCCCGCAGGAAATTCGTCGGCCAGCCGATCCGCGGACCAGCGGTACTGGCCGGGCATGGACGCGATTTCCTCTTTGCGGTTTTTCCCCGAAACGAGAAACACGGGCCAGATGAACTGCTCGCGGCCGGGTTTCGGCATCGCGAACAAATCGCGGATCGCCGCCGTGCGGCGCAACCTCCTCAACCGCTGCATGGCGCCGCTCACTTCTCGGGCACGACGACCGTCTGACCGACTTTCAGCCGTTCCGGCTTGAGGCCGGGATTGAATTCGAGCACGCGCGCGAGGGACACGCCGTAGCCGCGGGCGATTTCGGACAGCGTCTGCCCGGACTCCACTACATGGTTGTAGACCTTCCCCGTGGGCGACACCGGCGCCGAAGGCGCGGCGTCGGAAGGCGAAGCGGAACGGGCGGGACGGGATGACGCGCCCTTCTTTTCGGCGGCGGCGATGCGCGCGTCCTGGGCGGTGATGCGGTCGTTCTGCTTCGCGAGCAGCGGCTCCAACTTCTGCATCAGGTCTTTCACGATTTCGCCGCGCAAAGCGTTTTGACGGCGCTTCAATTCCTCCAAATCGGCGCGCAAAGCCGCAACCTCGCCTTTGGCCTCGTTCGAACGGGATGCGGCTTCGACGCGGGACAACCTCGTCGACAGCGCCTCCTGCGCGGACTGGAGCTGGTCGAACTGCTGCACGAGACGCGGCACTTCGGCCAACGCCTGGCGTTCCTGATACGCCGCCCGGGCGGCATCCTGCCCTTGCGCGGAAACCGCGCCGACCAACAAAACGCCCAAAACCGACAATGCTTTCTTCACGACTTTCCCCTCCTTGACGAACGACACGCAAATCACACGAACAACAACGCACACCAAACCACGGCCAGCAGCGCGAAGAAAACGAGAAACCGCGTTTGCCGCCGCGCGCGGACCATTTCTTCGCACGTCCCGCCGAGTCCCTTCACGCCGCCGGCGCGCAAATAGCGGGGAAGCGACGGCCCTTCCGAATCCATTTCCCACGGAACGTCCGCACTGGCGTACGGATGCTCGTCCTCCAAAAAAAACAATTTCACGGCACTCATGGCGACCTCAGGGCAACGTCAACGTTTCGCCGGCGTTCACGCGTCCGTCCGGCGATATCTTGAACGGGTTGGCGCGCTGCAGATCCCGCCACTTGCTCTTGCTGCCGTAAAAGCGTTTGGCGATCGACATCGGATTGTCTCCCGGTTGGACGACGTAGGTCTTCGGGCGTTCAGGACCGGACGTTTTTTTCTCTTTGTTGCCGAAAAACGGATTCCCGCCGGCGTCGTTTTTCTTGTCGGCGACGACTTTCTGCGCGGCTGGATTGGCCATGTCCACGGCGTCTTCCGCGTCGATGAGCGCCTTGAGTTCCTTTATTTCGGACGCCTTGAGCGCCGGTTCGGACGCCTCCTCGTCCAGGAGGTCGGCATCCGACGGATGCAACCGGGACGGACCGGTGTCCTCCGTCTCCGCCAACAAGGCCTTGTCCCGTTCCATCGCTTTCCCCAAGGACGGCGCGGACGATTCGTCGTCCTTTCCGATGGCGTTCTCGAAAATGCGCTTCTTGAGCGCCAGTTCCTGCGTCAGCGTGACGTTTGCCTTCTGCGCCGCGGCAAGCGCCACATCGCTTTCGGCCAGCTTCTTGGCCAACTCGTCGCGTTCCTTCTTGACGGCTTCGAGTTCTTTGGCCAATTGCGATTCGACGCCAGCGCGCGCCACGGCATCCGCAGCGAAGAGCGCCTCGCAGCGTTTCGCCAACGTTTCGGCCACTGGCACCTTGTCCGCCCGGGGGCGCAAAAGCAGGTAGATTTTGAGATGCGCGAGCGCCTCGACGTATTTCTTTTCGTGGTCCGCCAAGATCGTCGCAAGCTGGAAATGCGCGGCGGCGTTCGCGGGATCGGCCGCGATCACCTTGCGAAACCCCTTGATCGCCGCGTCGAAACGGTCCGTCTCGAAATCGGTCATCGCCAACTGGTAGTCGCGCGTCGCCCGTTCGGCGAGTTCCCGCGAAGGCGCGTGGCGATCCCGTTCGCACGCCGTCGCGAACGCGAACAGCGCAAACGCCACCAACCATCTGTCAATCGTCCTCATTCTTTTCGCCCTCTTCTTCGTCCTCGTCTTCCTCGTCTTCTTCGTCGTCTTCTTCGTCATCCTCGTCCTCGTCGTCGAGATCGTCCTCATCCTCGTCGTCGTTCTCGTCGAGTTCTTCGTCGTCCAGTTCTTCGTCGTCCTCGTCGGGAGAGTCGATCGCCGCCATCACGATGCCACCCGGCCCGGTTTCTTCGCCAGGTTCGGCAACCGCCGGTTCGGCGGGTTCGGCGGCGGCTTCCGCGACTGGAGATTCCGTCGCATCTTCGGCGGCTTCGGCGGTCTCCGACTTTTCGGGCTGCAGCAGATCCGGCTGCGACTTTTCTTCCTTCTTGAAAAGCTTTGCGCGCTCGCGCGGATTCGAGCGCGGCAGCGTGGGGTCGATCTCGTTGAGCTGGTCAAGCGACGCCAAGCCGAAATGCTCCAGGAAGAACGGCGTGGTTCCGTACAGGAACGGATGGCCGGGCAGTTCGCTGCGCCCCACGAGCCGCACGAGCTGCAAGTCCACGAGCGTCTTCAGAATCGTGTCCACGCCGACGCCGCGGATTTCCTCCACTTCGGCCTTGGTGATGGGCTGGCGGTAGGCGACGATGGCCAGCGTTTCCAGCGAAGCGCGAGTCAGCCGGCTCGGACGGTCGAGCTTCAGCAGCGCGCGCACGTAGCGCCCACAGCTCGGCGCCGTCTGCAGGCGGTAGGCGCCGCCCGAACAAACGAGGCGGAACCCGCAACGCGCCACTTCCAGCGCCTTTTCGACGCCGCGGATCGCCTCCTCGATTTCGCGGTTCGTGCACGTTTTGTACACGTCCATCACGTCCTTGTCGTCGCCTTCCTCCGGCTCGACGCCGCGCACGCAGTTGCGGAGATCCGCCGCCGTCAACGGCGTCTCGCTCGCGAAAAGCAGGGATCCGACGATTTCCTGGAGACTGCCCGGCAGTTCGAGGCGAACTTCCCTCTGCTTGTTCGCCTGCTCCGCGGGCTTCTGTTCGGCTGTGTTCTGTTCTTCCATCGGTTTCACCTGCAGTCGTCGTGGTTCACCATTCGTCCGGGGCTTCGAGCGGCTTGTCCGCCGGTTCTTCCTTGCTGGGCAGAATGGTGATTTCGTGGAACGCGGCGTTTTGGTACACCATCACCCGGTGTTGGCGCAACAGCTCCAGCAGCGCCAGAAAAGTCACGATCACCTCTCCGCGCGGCGAACGCGCGGAGAACAGCGTGGAAAACGCCAACTGCCCTTCGGTGCGCGCGCGGTTGAGCACGAGGTCCATCTTGTCCGGCACGCTCCAGCGCATGCCCTTGAGTTCTTCCTGGGGAATCTCGTTGAGCCGCGCGAGCACGTCCTTGAACGCCGTAAGCAGATCGTAGATGTCCACGTTTTCGACGGCGCCCGCGCGATCCGCCGCCGTCTTCTCGAACTTCGGCCGGCCGCCGCCGTAGTCGAAGCTTTCCTGCGCGCGCAACTCGTATTCCGCCAAACGCCCGGCGGCGTCCTTGAACTTCTTGTATTCGACGAGCTGCCGCACGAGGTCGAGCCGCGGATCCACCCATTCCTCGGAGGAGGCGTCCTCGGCCGTGCGCCGCGCCACGGGCAGCATCATGCGGGATTTGATCACCATCAGCGTGGCGGCCATCACGATGAACTCCCCGGCCACGTCCAAATTGAGCTGCCGCATGATCGACAGGTACTGCATGTACTGCTCGGTGACGCGGTCGATTGGGATGTCGTAGATGTCGAGCTCGTCGCGCCGGATCAAATACAAAAGCA